>JANYDX010000508.1 GCA_025363395.1 Verrucomicrobiota bacterium | reverse complement strand
TCCATGACGGTGAACCAGGGAATGCCGCCGATTTTGACGACGACCGCCACCTCTTCTCCGGCGGCAAACAGGTGGCCGCCCAGAGCGGCGAAGGAAAAAGCGGCCATGAAGGCCGCGGCGCGACGAATAGAAACGAACGGGGTAGGCATGGGAATTTTAACGGACAGACTCGCGGATACGGTGATGAGTAAGAAGGTGCAAGCCACAAGACCCGTAGGCGGGCACGCACGCCTCCGACAATTTCCGGCTCACTAGATTCGGCGTGCCTACTTATCTTCGGGCATGCCCAGTTTTTTGCGCAGCTCGTAGAAGAGGCCTTTGAGCGTATAGGAATCCGGGATGATCATGCCGGTGGAAAGCCGGTGGTATTCCGCCGTGATGGCTGCAACCAGCAAGTCCTGGGTGAGCCCGCCTTCTCCCGCGAGCGACACGCGGATTTGGGCCAGGAAGCTGTCGCTTGGCCGCACTTTGAGGACGTCGAGAATCTCCTGGTCGTCGGGGCGGGTAATTTTCTTTTCTGCGGCCAGGCCGGAGATATAGCTCACGGCGAATTCCGGATCCTGCCACTCTTTCCAGCCGAGCCGATCCAGTTCCGCGAGCTTTCCGTTCTTGGCGTTGACCGCGAGCAGGCAAAGCAGATGCAGGGCGTCCCGGTCTTTCGCCGCGAGGCGCTGGCGCAAGGCGGGTTCGTAAGCCTGCCAGAGAATCTCGGCGGTGACCGCCTCGTTCCGCATGGCCAGTTCACAGAGGCCGCGGGCCAGGTGTGAATTCTCTGGCAGTACGGCATTCTTGCCGAGCACAAGTTTGGCGGCCGTGAGGGTTTGCCGGATATCATCGGCTTTCTTTTCCTCCTGGCGGGCGAGCTGGGCGTAAACGGCGAGCTGTTGGTAGCGCGGACTGCTTTTCCCGAGGAGTTTTTCGGCCAGCTTCAGGTCGAGATCGAGCCCTTCCTCGAAAACCGAGCTGTTCCACCAGTCCCGGTCAAAGTTCAAATCGAGCTCGATCAGCTCAGCCAGTCTGTTCAGGTCGCCCGCTTTGATTCGGGCCACCAAATCACCGCGACGCTGCACGGGCATGAGGGGGCCGTAGATCTCGAAGATCGCGAAATCAATTTTGGTGTGGTTGTTGCCGTGTCCCGCCTTTTCCCAGGCCATGACCGCCCCCTTTAACTGCCCGGTGTGGATCAGGCAGTCGGCGAGCAGGCACGAGAAATGTACGCCCATGCCGGTATCAATGCATTTCCGGTAGTTGACGATGGCCGCGGCGTATTCACCCTTGCGGTGCTGCTCCATTGCCATCTCAAGCGCCGCCGCCGACTCGTGGGGGAGGGCCTTGAGGGCCCGCGCGTGCAGCCGGTAGGAGACCGCAGGTTCGCTCCGGTAAAGCATGTTGGCGATGATGAACGCAGCGACCCCTCCTCCGTCCTGGTCGGCCAGATTGATGAGCAATTGATTTCCCCGGACGGTGTCGCCGGTCATGCTCAAGGCGTTGGCTGCTTCCAACCCGCTCTGGTGGTGCTCCTGCCATTCCTCCAGGTTGGCGCGGAAGTCTGCTGCTCCAGCCACGGAAAAAAGGCCTACGAAAAAGCCAAAAAAACAAGGGGCGTAACGAACCGGCATCGCGAGAGTGGGGGTAGTAATCATAAAACGTCCGTTAACTTCGTTGCAAAGAGAACCTTGATGGCGTCACGGGCCGTCATCGCATCGTTCACTTGTTCTAATTCGGACGCCCCGTAATCCCCGTCGCCGCCGAGCCCCTTGCCGGCATTTACGACAATGTCGATTTCGGTGGCGCCCTCGCTGAGCGCGCGGGTGCCCTCCGCGACGATCACATCCGGATGACTGTTGCAGTGCGGGAAGCCCGCGAGGGCCTCGGCCCACATCGGCAGGGCATAAGGTTCCACGCAGGCGGTCGCACAGGCGCAATCGCGGGCGATTTTAAGGCCGGCGCGCAGCTGGGAGTCCGTCATGGCTGGATGCAGGAGGGAATGGTCGATCATCGTCGCTCGATCGAGGACCGAGGGCAGGGGAGTTACTTGGTTGCCGGACAGGGGGGAGGTGCGGGGCACGGCCGAATTGTATCAGCCGTGCCAGGCTCGTTCCAGGCGGAGGCGGGAGCAAGCCTCCATCCCTTACCAATACGGCTGAAGCCGCGCTATAAGCTTGCGCGGGGAGCGGCGAGTGAGCCCCTTTTGCCGAGGACGGCGCGACGGCAGAGGGATTCGCCGCGTTGAAAATCGCGACAGACCTTGGGCCGGCGTTCGTAAATGGTGCAAAGTTGCGTGGCGGAATCGAGGGCGACACACGCGCCGTCGCCGTGTTGGTCCATGCAGCGGACGCCATCGTGTTCGACGACGTATTCCTCAGGCACGTCATCGAGGAGAGGAGTCAGCTCCACGAGGAGGTGGCAGCATTTGCCGCAAGCGGTACACAAGGGAAGGTCGTCAGTGGAGTCGGGCATCGGTGGCTCCTTGATGGTGCACAAGGATCACTCCGCGGCGACTGTTCGTTTCGCTCCACTGACGAGCCAAAGTTGCCGGAGGGTGGATAAACGCTTGAGAAAGCGAAGCGGCGTGGGATTTTATCCAGTGATCCCCCGCTGCGCCTTCAATTGCTTTTCCTGAGTGAGTGAGTCGCGCCCCAACTACAGTTTCATCGCCATGAAAACGCTGATCAAATCCATCTTGTTTGCCGCCTGCCTGATTTCGTCCTCCGCCGCGACGTCCGGCCCGTACGCGCCGGAGTGGGAATCCCTCGACCAGCGTCCGATGCCGGGTTGGTATCCCGATGCAAAATTCGGCATCTTCATTCATTGGGGCGTTTATTCCGTGCCCGCGTGGGGCAAGGTGGGCGAGTACGCCGAGTGGTACTGGCAGCGGGTCAAAGGGGGCAAGCCGGAGGACGCGCCGTGGCGCAAATTCGACGAGAAGATTTTTGGTCCCGATCATGCGTACGCCGATTTTGCGCCGCAGTTCAAGGCGGAGCTGTTCAACCCGGCGCAGTGGGCGGATATTTTTGTGCGCTCGGGCGCAAAGTACATCGTGCTCACGTCCAAGCACCACGAGGGTTTTGCCCTCTGGCCGAGCGCAGAGGCGAGCCGCACCTGGGGACGGCCGTGGAATGCAGTGGAGACCGGTCCGAAGCGCGACTTACTGGGAGATCTCGCCACGGCGACCCGGGCGCGCGGGCTGAAGTTTGGTTTTTATTATTCGCTGTACGAATGGTTCAATCCGCTTTGGCAGACGGACAAGGTCCGTTACGTGAACGAGCACATGATGCCACAGTTCAAGGACGTGGTGACGCGGTACCAGCCCTCGATTATTTTCAGCGATGGCGAGTGGGAGCTGACCTCCAAGGAATGGCGCAGCGAGGAATTGCTGGCGTGGCTGTTTAATGAATCGCCTTCGCGTGACGAAGTGGTGATCGACGACCGGTGGGGTAGCGATACGCGGCACAAACACGGCGGTTACTGGACGACCGAATACGCCGCGGGGATGAAAGACGGTTCGCATCCTTGGGAGGAAAGTCGCGGCATGGGTTTTTCCTACGGCTACAACCGCGCTGAGCGGGTGGACGACTACAAGACCGCCCGCGAATTTGTGCTCGTGCTGGCCGACACCGTCAGCCGCGGCGGCAACCTGCTGCTCGACATCGGGCCCGCGGCGGACGGCACCATTCCCCCGTTGATGGAGCAGCGGCTCGTGGAGATCGGCGACTGGCTCAAGGTCAACGGTGAGGCGATTTACGGCACGCGGACCGCCGGCCGTTCCTGCCAGTGGACGGACGGTACGCCGCGGGAGCAGAAATACGGCGAGTTCATGGTCAAGTACGAGCTGCTCGATCAGGTTGGTCAGCACGCGCGGAGCGGTGTGGCGGTCAAGCAGCTGTTCTTTACGCAAAAACCCGATGCTCTTTATGCAATCATCGTGGGCTGGCCGGGAAAAAAGATCGTGCTCAAGGAGGTGAGTGTACCCGCGACCGCCGTCGTTACCATGCTCGGTGTTCCCGAGGCGCTCAAAGCCGAATTCTCGGGCAACTGCCTGACGGTCACTCTGCCCGAACTCGGGCCGGACCAGGCGCCCTGTCGTTATGCCTACGTGCTCCGGATCGCGGGAGGCAGCGCGCTCCCTTGATCGGGCAAAAGTGGGCGATCAATGCGGTCTGATTGACAAATTATTTCTGTCGCGACCTCTCGTGCACGAGTTCGCGGCTGACTTGCCGCGTAAAATGACTTTGCTGCCGGGCATGTTCCGTTTCCTTTTCTGTCTCGCCGCCCTGCTTGCGGCGAGGTTGGCGTCGGCGGCGGATCCGATGTCGGATGCCCGGGTCGGCTCGCTGAAGATCACGATTCTCTCGACCATGCTGGCCGACGGTTCCGCTCTGGGGGAATGGGGCTTTTCCGCCCTCGTGGAAGTGGACGGCCACCGCATCCTCTTCGACACCGGTGCGCATCCAGACGTTGTGCTCAAGAATACGCGGACGCTGCAGATCGATCTCACCACGGTGCCGGAGATCGTGCTCAGTCACTCGCACTCGGATCACGTGGGGGGATTGTTGACGCTGCGTCAGTCGGTGCTGCCGGCTGCGCCCTGCGCTTTGGCGCGGGTCCACGCTGGGGAGGGAATTTTCTATCCGCGGATTGAGGATGGACTGCGCGTGGAAACCAATCCGATGATCCTGCTCAAACCGCAGTATGAAGCAACCGGCGGTGCTTTCATCGTGCACTCCCGACCCGTGCAACTTTATCCCGGGGTCTGGCTGACCGGGCCCGTTCCGCGAAAATATCCCGAGCACAACTGGAGCGGCGATGGACGGGTGGTGACGCCGGCGGGGGTGATGGAGGATAACCTGCCTGAGGACGTGGCGCTGGTTTTCGACTCGGCGAACGGGCTGGTCGTGCTGACTGGTTGCGGCCATGCGGGCGTAATCAATATCGTCGAATATGCGCGGACCTTCCTCCGCCCCGCGCGCATTCATGCGTTGATCGGCGGCATTCACCTTTTTAATGCCACTGATGACAACCTGGCGTGGACCGCTGCCAAACTGCGCGAGTTTGGCGTCGATCATTTGATTGGCGCACACTGCACGGGCATTGAGACGGTTTATCGCCTGCGGGCGGACCTGGGGCTGGATCGCGCCCACGCCGTGGTCGGCGCGGTCGGCGCGACGTTCGAGCTCGGGGCCGGTATCAATCCGGGACATATTGCGCGGTGAGATGTACACCCACGGTCTTTGACTCAGCGCGCTCAACCGAACTGAAGGGATCGGATCTAAATTTCTCAATTCAGTTCGACCAGGGATTACAGGGAAAAAACGGTCGCAAAAATTTGCTGGAAAATACCGTTCAAAATCCAATCACCTGACCGATGAAAGCCAGGAATGGGCCATGAATTGATCATCGATGACGATCTGTGAGAGGTGCTATCCGAGCCGGGTCGCAGGAGTTGCGGTCGATTTTCGTGCATTCACGTCCCATCCATCGCTAAGGCGTGTTTTCAAACCAACTAGTTTGCGCTGTTTGTCATTCTGAGCGCAGCGAAGTCTAGCCAGCAGGCTGGTATTACATCCATGCGTGCACGGGTGATATCATGCTCGCGGCTATGGATCCTTCGCTGCCTTCAGGATAACAACATGAGATTTGAAAACACGCCTTAAGGATTTGGGCGGAAAGGGACGGTGGCGTGCTTTGAGTTCGCCAACACAGGTCGATGTGGGCAAAGCTTGACCTCTCGGTCGACGGCATCTGCGCGGGCGACGATTCCCCTGTTTTCCCCTCCCTATGTCTAAAAAAACAACCGTGATCCAATGGCTGGCTTGGTTTTACTGCGGCAATTTTCTGTTTATTGTGATCCTCAGCCACTGGCCCGGGCTGACCGACTCCTCCGGCCGCCTGATGGGGCTTTTCGCGATCGATCCGGTCGATGATATTTTCCACCTAATCTCCGGGCTACTCGCCGGAGTGGTCGCTTGGAAATCACCCCGGTGGTCGGTGAATTATTTCAAATTCGCCGGCATTCCCTACGCGATCGACGCCGTCACGGGGCTGTTTTTTGGCGTGGAATTCCTGAACGGGGATGTTTTCACCGCGGGCCTTCGCTCGTCCGATCTCAGCCTGCACAACCTCCTCGTGAATCTTCCGCATATTCTGATCCCGGTGACGATGCTTTGGATCGGCTTCTGGCTGGGCAAACGGATGAAATCGCCAGCATGAAGCTCCGGCAATTTTTCACCTCGCGCTTCCTCTGGAGGTTTTTTGTACGGACAATGGTCGCGGGCTTGGTGGGGGTTGTGCTGTGCGTGGCCACGTTCGTCTTCTTCGCCAGCCGGGCGCAGCGGGATTTCCGTCCGGTTCACGATCCACTGTCGCCGGCTCATGACGCTTTCATCGCACAGACCGAAAAATATCGGCGCCCGGAAGAGGCAACCTACCTGACATTTCCCGAATGGTATCTGGTTTTTAATCCGCAGGAATACGCGCAGTTCCTCCGCGACAATCCGCCCAGCGGGTTTCCCTACTTCAAATCCATCGGCCAGATTTGGAACGGCTACGCGCAAGTTTATGGGATCACCCGTCGGCACTATCCTTTCAATTTTGGCAACCACC
>JANYDX010000488.1 GCA_025363395.1 Verrucomicrobiota bacterium | reverse complement strand
TTTCGTCGGGAAATCGAATCGTTACCTGCAACTCGCAAATGCAGGTATTTGGCGGAACGTGAGCGAAGGATCCAGGCTTTTAAACTAAGCGGAAATTACCTAGTCGGGCAGTTTGCTGTTGCGAATACTGCGGCGCAGGTGGCACGGTGGAAATTACAACTGAACGCAGTGTGCGGGGCCAAGCACACGCACTGATGATTTGAGGGTAATTGCCTATCCAATTATGAAAACGATCCGGCGCCTGATTGTATCGCTTGATGGAACCTGGAACAACCGGGATGACTCGACCAATGTTCTCTACAGCCATTCCCTGGCTTTCGAATGCAGCGAAAAAAACTGGCAGGGTGACGTGGTCACGCAGCAGCGGTATTATCAGGAAGGAGTTGGCACCGGACCGCTGGACCGCATCACCGGTGGCGGGTTTGGTCTCGGCCTCGAAAACCATGTGCGCGAGGCGTACGACTGGCTGGTACAAAATTATGAGGATGGCGATGGCACCCCTGCAAACCCGCCGGATGAAATCTATATTTTCGGATTCAGCCGCGGCGCATACACGGCGCGGTCATTGGTGGGATTCATCAGCACCTGCGGACTGTTGCGCCGGGGCGCGCCGCTAACCGTCAATCAACTCTGGGAGAATTATTCCATTCTCGGTCTGGAACGGGAGGAACGAAGCGGTGGTTTAATGCGCACGATTTTCGGCGCCCCCCGGGCAAAATTCCGCCGGATCACCGATCTGATGTGGGATCCTTGGTCCAGACAGGCCCGAGCCGACTCTGCCGGGGAAGTGCGGGGACTGCGCCCGGGGCTTACTTTGACGCCAACCGAGGAACTGCTGGTGCGATGGTCGCGCCGGATTAAAATCACTTACCTCGGTGTTTATGATACCGTGGGGGCGATGGGATTCGATTCGCTGGCGATCCCAGGTCTGCGCAGCAAGCTGGCCCTGCAGCATAACATGCGGCCGACCACGATCATTCAGAAGTGCCGGCATGCGCTCGCCATCGATGAACATCGCAGCAGCTTTTGCCACACACCCTTTGTGGCTTATATCGGCGGAAAAACCGCGGCCGGCGAACTGGAGCGCGACACCGATGGTGCGGCGGCTGCGACCGCAGTTAATGGTTTCAAAATCCGGGAGGAGAACTGGGGTCGCGTGGCGCAGATGTGGAAAAGGAAAATTCAACAGCGATGGTTTGTCGGTGCGCATTCGAACATCGGCGGTGGTTATCCCGACAACCGGCTTGCGCAACGCCCTCTCGCGTGGATGTTGGAGGGAGCGCGCGAGGCGGGGTTGATTTGTGAAAAACTTCCTCCCGTTCCACTCATCACGGTGGCTCAGTTCCCGGCGCGGGATTCGTTCGCGGAATTTATCTCGCCGCTCTGGACCACCATCTTTCGCGCGAAGCGCAATTATCGCGTCATCGACCCGGCCCCGGAGTTGCGCGCGAATCGCGATGAGACCAAAAACCAAGGCGTCGCGCACGCGGGCTTTTCATTGTGCAACATCAATGAGCAGGTGGACGGAACGGTTTTGCAATATTGGCACGACAGTGATGAGGCGCCGGCCAATCTCATCGAATACGCCGCGCGGCAAATTGCCGAAGGCGAGGCCGGCGCGGAAAAATTCACCAAGCTGGCCGGAAAATCCTCCGCCAACACCTGGCCGGGGGCGGGATTTTCTTCGCAGGTCGCACTGGTGCTCTGGGCCGCCCTGGCGGCGGGGGGCGTGGCCGTGACGGATCGTTTGTTTCAGATTTGGCCGCCGACACCACCCTTGTGGTTGCTGTGTCTGGTCGCCGGTCTTTTTCCCCTCGTAGATTGGGCGGAAAACTACGCGAATGACTGTGTTGCCAGACATGGCATGACCCCGTGGCGCCGGGCTTTTCTCGATTCGGTTTATTGGACGCGTTCGCTGGGGGTCGTTTGGTTTGCCTTTGGTTTGGTGGGCACCTTCTGGTTATTTTGGAGTCTGGGCTGGCGCTCGGTTTCGTTTGCGGAAGCGGGCGGGCTGGCCCGTTCCCTGACCGTGGATTGCGGGTGGGTGGCGCTGAGTGCGGTCGCCGGCACTTTCCTGGCGAATGCTTTCAACCGAACGCTGGCTCCGGGCTTCGGGAAAAAAGCCGGAGGCTGGCTGACCGCTTGCGTGATTCTACTGGCCATGGTGGTGCTGCCGATTCTTGTCGCGCATGGCTTGGGGCACATTGTGAAGGCGGCGGTGGGCGGAAGCCCTGTGCCGGTCTTGGACCAGCCCGACATCGATGGCATGCAGTTCGCCGGCTGGTTGCTCCTCCTTCAACTGGTCGTGGTTTACTTCGCTGAGGCATTCAACTGGGTGGGCGAGCCGATGGGGAAAGCAAATCTCGGCCGGATTACTGCCCTGCAAAAGCAATTTAAGCCGTCTGGCGTGAAAGACTGTCTCGACCGGTGGTGTAGGATGCTGGGGGAACATCACGATGCGGCGAAGCCGGAATGCGGGATGAGCTGCATCGTGCGCCAGGCGTTGTGGCGTGACGTCTTTGGATTTATTCCGGTCTATACGGTGCTGATTGCGTTCGGGTGGTGGTTTGGGGCCAAGGTGCTCCATTGGAAGGAATGTTATCCCGCTTTCGCCTGGCTTTGGTGGACGCTTCCCCTGACGGGCGCGGTGGCGGATTATGGCGAGAATCTTTCTCACTTTCGTTATCTCTCCCTCCACGAAAAAGGCGAAAAGCCAAATGGGGTGCTGACCGGTTTCGCGTTTGTGATGACGGTGGTGAAATCCGCCGCCTTCATCATTGGAATTGCCGGCGTGGGCTGCGCGGTGCTTTGCGCCAGCGGGCATATTGCGTGGGCGCCCCACCGCTATGGCTGGCGCGGTCTGGTTGCGCTGTTGTTATCCGGAACAACCTTGTTGGCCGCGGTCGGCCTCACGGTGTGGGCAGGATTTTACCGGTTGCTGAATTATTGGGAAAAAGAGCGGGCGCACGCGGGAAAGTTTTAAGGGAAACGACTGCTGGGCGCACGCTGTCTCCATGGACTGGACCTCTCCGGAACAAATTGTCGGTTGAAATCCCGACCGCCATTCGTTCCCGTCTGAATCATTGCCATGGAAGAAAGGTCCGCCAGTTCCTGTTCGGAAAGTGCCGCCCATCGCGCACTGAAGCGGCTCGCGCTGGAGTGGGCGGGTGCCCGCCGGATGATCCTTGGCGCGACGGCGGTCCGCCTGCCGCGGGCGAATTATCGCGCGGATGTCGTCGCGGCGACACCCCGGGCGCTTTCTTCCAATGGCGTTACTGCCGTCTTTGAATGCAAGGTCTCGCGCGCCGATTTTCTGCGCGACAGTGCGCCCGAGGCGGGCGCGGCGGAAGCGATCGAGAGGTTAAGCGAAAGGCTGGCGACGTTGCGCGCGTTGATTGCGGGCCACCGCCCCGACCTGCGCCGGGGTGAGGAATTGTTCCCTGAGTTTGACGCGGTGGATCTCCGCGGACTGCGGCACGATACCCACGCGGCCCTGGAGACTGAGCTGCGGGTCGCCCAGCGGAAATTTTATGAAGGGACAAAATTTGCAAAGCTCTGGCGGTGGCGCTCGGCGAGCTTGCTCTATCTGGTGGCGGAAGAGGGGCTTTTTGCTCCGCGCGAACTGCCGGGGGGCTGGGGACTGCTGGTGAGGCGTGACGCCGGATTGGAACTCGCCGTCAAACCGTGTTTGCGTGACACCACCCCGGAAGAGCGGGTCGCCTTGATTGAGCGCATTGCGTCGGCCGGGGCCTCCCGCGAACGAAGGCAATTGGCGAATGACTGAGAGGACGCGCGCGCCTCCCAGGTTCATTTCGTTCACCTGTCCCGCGTTCTTCAATAAAACCAGATCGTCCTATCCGGAGATTGCGCAAGTCCCGGTTTTGTCCACTCTCGCGCGGATATGGATACCGTCTCGTCATTTTTGCCGATCATCCAGCTGGCGATTACTCCCGTCATCCTGATTTCCGGCATGGGGGCGCTGATGATCACCCTGACCAACCGGATGGCGCGCATCGTGGATCGCACGCGCGTGGTGGCGGAGGCGATGCCGGCGGCGCCGCCCGAGGACCGGCGGCATTTGGAGAGCCAGCTGGACATCATGTGGCGCCGGGCGCTGCTCATCCGGCGGGCGGTGACGAGCAACGGTCTGAGCATGCTGGTGTCGTGTCTGCTGGTGGTGGCCATTTTTGCCTCGGCGATGTTTGGCTGGCAGTTGCAGGGACTGATGCTGATTTTATTTTCCGCGAGCATTCTGCTGCTCATCGCCTCGCTCGTGGATTTCCTGCGGGATATTTTTGTGTCGCTCCATGCGTTGCATTTGCAGGTGGAACGCGCGCGCAACCGGCCTTCCACCACGGCGCCCTGGCCGACGCTCAAGGGGTAAGTGCCCGGGCGCGGCCTTCGGAAATCCCGGCCGTAGTTAACCTGCGTCCATCATTCGGGGGCCAGGCACGAATCAGGAAACGCGGGCAGCCGGCGCATCCACCGTACTGAGCAAAAGCTGTCCGTCAGCGCCTCGTGCAGCGCGGAGCCGAAGTCATAGGCGCGGTCGTCAAAGCCGTTCGCTTCGAGCGCTTCGTCAATGCCCAGCATCACCGCGTACATGCGGGAGCGCAGCGCGGGGATGTACGCTTTTTCGATGGCGACATCAGGTTCGGTCAAATCCGCGCTGCAGGTTGCCGCGTTGTTCGTGTGATGGGCGCGACATGCTTCCGGCCGGCCTGCGTAAATGGAGCAGCAGTTGTCCCGGAGGAGTGCGCACGGTTGCCGCAGGCGACCGCGCTCGTCGCTCAGCAGCCCCGAGCTTCGCACGCGATGGGTGGCGGTGCGTTCGATTACCCCGGCGAGGTCGGCCGGCGAAAAATTCTTCTGAATATGTTCGGCGGCGAAAAGGACTTCGTGCGCTTGCACGTGCACCGGCACACTGCAGCAAAAGGAGCAGCCCGCCCGGCACGCGACCATCGCTTTCATTTGGGGCGGGGTCGCGGTGAACGTCCGGTCAAGTTCCTGCATGCTCCAGTCCAGCGCGGCGAACATCGCGGTGATCTCGCTGACCGAACGCAGTCGTTCGCCCATCGCCTCGACGGTTCTGGCGTACAACTGGTGGCGTTGTTTTTCCTGGGCAGGCGAGAGCATGATAGCCGGAATTTAATGGCATGGCAGCGGCTAAACCGCGACATAAATGCCGCTTCTGACGGCGCAGGTGGCCGGCCGCTCGAACCCGGAACAGTTGCGCGTCGAAGCTGCGGGATTCGCCTTTCACTCTTCAACATGGCGATTGCTACTTCTTCTGTTTCGATCACCTTGTTTCGAAACGAAGACTTACCCTCTCCAGTTGGAGCAAATCATGTTTTCGTTGAAATGATGGACGATGCCTATTTCTCCTTGGTGCACCCCCGCCGTTTCCTGGCCGCTGCAGCGGTGAGACAACTCGCGCTCCGCTTGCTGATCGGGTGGTTGCTTGCCGCCGGCGGAGCCACCGCTGGGCGGGCCCAGACCCACACGATTGATGGCAGCTCTCCAGGTCTGATTGAAGCCGGGGCGCCTCTCTTCGAGGTCCGGACCTATCAGACACTCGGGCTCGATGCGCCCCCCACCGATCTGCATGTGATGCCCGATGGTCGCCTCCTGCTGATTGCCGGGCAGCAACTCGCGCTCGGCGACGGCGTGCGGTGGGAACGTTTTCAACAGGCCGCTGACGATCGGCTTACTTCCGCCGACACGGTGGCGGTGGATCATGATGGTAAGATTTACATGGGCGTGGTCGGCGGATTCGCACGAGTCGATTTTGATCGCGATGCCCGCTGGCGCCTTCACCTGGTCGCGCCCTGGACCAGTGAAGACCCGCTCCATGCCCCGGTCCTGCGCTCCGCAGTCCAAGTGGATGACAATTGGTTCTGGCACGGCGATAGTGGTCCCCTTGTGGCGTGGCGGCCCGGGCAAGCCGCCCGGATCATTGGACGAACGGACACGACCGAACAGGTGTTTCGCCTGCACGAGGCGTTTTATTTGAGTGACCGCACGTCGGGCCGATTATGGCGTCTGGGCGAGAGCTCGATGGAGCCCGTGGCATACGCTTCCAACTTCACGTCGCGAGACACGATGACGTGCGCCATTCCTCTCGGTTCGGATCAATTGCTGGTTGGGACCTTCGGTCGCGGGCTGAAGCTGTTTGACGGGGCGATAACGCGTGATTTTCCAAATACCGGGCATTTGGGCGAGAGTGCGCATATCAACGCCCTTTGCGAAACTGTGGGTGGTCTTTACGCCGCCGCAGTCGAGAGTTACGGGCTCGTCTTTTTTGACCGCAAGGGTCGAACGATCCAAGTCCTCGATCACCGGCTCGATCATCAGCTCAATCACATCCGCCTGCTTTGCGTCACCGGTGGAGCGATCGTTGGGCTGCTTTCCGAAGGCATCGTCCGCGTGGAGTTTCCGTCGCGAATTTCACACTATGAACCGCTGGCGGGAACCCGTATGACCACCAGCAATCCCGTCCGCATCGACGGCCGCCTTTGGTTGAACGCCGATGGCAACATGCTGGAAGGGACCTATGATCCGTACAATCTGATCAATGGGTTCGTGATCGACACGCCGCCCGGACATTTCGTGTTCGCTTGTTCGGTTGCGCTCGGCTTTCCGCTCGTTTCCACCGAACGTGGCACTTACCGGCGCAACAACGACGGCTGGAGCCTGCTTTCCGCGGAGCTCAGCAACATGCGCATCCTGGATGATGCGCCGCACGATGGTCGCTGGCTATACGCCGCGCCGCACGAAGTTGGCTGGCTGCAACCGCGGGGCCAGAGCCTCGCCATCGAGCGATTTGAAATTCCGGCTCTCGAAAATCCGTATGACTGTGAGACTGATGCCGATGGATCGATGTGGATCGAGCAGGGCAATGCCCGCGTCTGCCGGGTCCGCTTGTCGGACGGCAGGCCCAAAGTGGAAAGCTTTGGCCGGGACAGCGGCATTCCCGAGGGCTGGGCGCAGGTGTTTTCGCTTGATGGCCAGGTCAGGTTTAGCATGGGTGGCCAGATCCTCCGCTTTGTGGAAAAGACCCGCCGCTTCGAACCGGATGAAGTCTTTGCGCGAAATTTTCCGGGCATGGCCAACATCGGCGGCCGCCCGGCCCGCGACGCGTTAGGGCGGATCTGGATTACCGCCAATGGCTCCGTGCATGTGTTCGCCTTGCAAAATGGAAACTGGCACGAACTCAACGAGTCGATGCCCCCGGGATTCCAGCCGTATTTTTTCTACTGCGAAAAAAGCGGAGTCGTGTGGATGCACTCGGCCCGCCGGCTCGTCCGCTTCGATCCGTCCCTTCCGGCCGCTCCCGCGGTACCCTTCCGGGCGCTCTTCAGCCACCTGAATTTCGTCTCGAGTGGCCGCACGGTGTTTCCGGGCTCGGCTGAATTGCCACCGCTGGATTTCGACGATAATTCCTTTTCGGCCCACTTTGTCGCACCGAACTGCCCCTTCGGTTCGTCGATCGATTTCGAGGTGCAGCTTGAAGGCGTGGACCCGCGCTGGTCCTCGACCGGGGCGGGCGGATCCGCCACCTTCAACCACCTGAAGCCGGGCCATTATGTGTTGCGCGTGCGACCGCGCGCGGCGGGAAATCTGGGAGGGGAGGCGGCGCTCGCCATCACCGTGCTTTCACCCTGGTACCTGACCAACTGGGCTTACCTGGGCTATGGACTCGGAGTGATCGGACTGACGGGTTTGATCATCCGCGCGGTCTCGATTCTGGAGCGCCGGGAAAAAATCCGGCTCGAGCATCTCGTCGAGCAACGCACGCAGGAACTGAATGCTGGTATCGAACGCCGCCGCCGATTGGAAGCGCAACTCCTGCAGGCCCAGAAACTCGAAAGCCTCGGCACGCTCGCGGGAGGCATCGCGCACGACTTCAATAATATCCTCACGAGCATTCTGGGGTATTGCGGGCTCGCCACCCTTTCCGCCGGCAACAATCCCGCGCTTTCCGCCGACTTGAACCAGATCCGTCTGGCCGGAGTCCGCGCCCGCGACCTCGTGGCGCAAATCCTTACCTTTTCGCGCCAGCGCAACATTGCGCTCGTGCCGCTCAATCTCGCGGAACGGGTCGCGGACGCACTCAAGCTCATCCGCGCGTCGACGCCGACCACGGTCGAAATTGCGTCGCAGCTGGCGAACGGCAATGTGCTGGCCGACTCGACGCAGATCCATCAAATCGTCATCAACCTCTGCCAGAATGCGGTGCACGCCATGCGGGGGCGCTCCGGCCGGATCGACGTTTCCCTGGAGCGGATCGAGGTCACCGACAGTCTGGCGGCGGAGCTGCCCGGTTTTCAACCCGGTCCCGCCATGCGCCTGACAGTGGCGGACAATGGTTGTGGCATGAATGCCGCCACGTTGGAGCGGGTCTTCGATCCATTCTTCACGACCAAAGCTCCGGGCGAAGGCACCGGCCTCGGGCTCTCGATCGTTCAGGGGATTATGCACAGCCATCACGGTGCCGTGCGGGCCCGCAGTCAACCCGGCCTGGGTACGACCTTCGATCTTTTCTTTCCGGTCACAACCGCCGCAGTTTCCCTGACTCCGCTTGCCGGCGTAGTACCGCAGGGCCAGCAGGAGGAGATTCTGGTCGTCGACGATGAGCCGTCGGTCGCCGCATACGTGGCCAAGCAACTCGAACACTCGGGCTACCGGCCGATGGCATTTTCAGACCCTCATGCCGCGCTGGCTCAAGTCATCTCCACGCCCCAACGGTTTCGGGCCATCGTCACCGATCTGACCATGCCTGTTCTGACCGGCGTCGAACTGGTGCAACGCTGTCGCGCCGCCGGGGCCGACGTGCCGGTGGTGATCATCACGGGCTACGGCACCGACGCGCTGCAAGCCACGCTGCAAAGTTTGCCGCGCTGCAAAATTCTTTCCAAGCCGTTTGAGGGCGATGACCTGGCCCGGATTCTCCACCGCGTGCTCAATGGTGGTTCCACTCCTCCGGTGGCCTGAATTTTTGAACTGCGCCTATTCGCGAAGATTAGCGGTTTTTCTTCCGGTTTTTTTAGGTTGCTCGTGGATTGGCGGTGATGGTGATTCGGGCGCGGCGGTTTTTTCCGGCGGCTCGAAAATATTACTTGCGAGGAGGCAAATGTTGACGATTGGTAGGAGTGTCTGGTCAGCGTTCAGATGCACGGTGGTAATCGTGATTTGAGTGAGACAGTAAGACAGGGATATGCAGTGTCAGATGATTCAGCAGTGAGTAGTCAGCCAAGGTTTGGCCGAACCAGGAGTCAGGTAGTTGCGGGGTATCGAGTGATACGGTCAGCAAGTCTATCGTCTGGTCTTCGAGCGTGGGGGTGGTGCGGCCGTTTGGCCGCAATCGGGTCAGTTGTGAGCCGGTTAAGGCGGCGACAGTTCAACCAACAAACCATTAAAAAACATACCTGAGGAAAAAACCATGAAACTATCCCACCTTCTTCAGCAACGTGAGGCGCTTTTGCGGCAAACTCGCTTGGCCAATCACGCCTACGCCTACCGGCGCTTTGGTGAATTTGCGGAGCGGTTGACGCGCGCCAGGCTACGCGGGCAGGTTCGCCTGCAACCCGCCGACCCCGGGGCGGAGCGCTACTGGCCGGTGCTCACGGCATTGGAAGGCAGCCAGTCCGTGATCGAGGAGCATTTCACCGAGGAGAACATCATGGAGCTCTCCGACCTCCTGCTTTTCGTCACGGGTGAAACCGACGCGGAGTATCGCTTTCAGCTCGAGGAAATGGAGACCCAGTTTGTTGCTCCGCTCCGCCGCCACCTCATGCGTTCGGGGGTGGTGTTGGAGCAGGAGGTTCCTCCCAGTGGAGAATTGAAGCGCCGCGGCTAATCGGCAGGTTCGAACCGGCCGATGTCCCGTCTGACGGGGTTTCCGGGGCAAGTGAGAGTTTTACTTTCTCTTTCAAATTAAGGCTGTCCTCTGAGCCGGCCGGGCGGGCCCGAGGCTCATGCCGGAATTGTAGGGGGGTTCGGCGGAAAACCGGCAAATCAGCGTGCATAGATTTGTGCGGAGGATGAAATGCCGGTTGAGAAAGCCGGTGGATGTGTCGCTTAAGAGAGATGCCTTTACTGACTCCCAAATGGTTTCTCGTGCTCTTTGCCGTGTTACTCGCGTCCTTTGGCGCGGATCTTTATCTCAGTGGCCTCGCAACTGCGCCTGCGGGGTCGGCCGCCCCTGACCGGGTGAACGCGGCCGACTTCCTCGCTGCCGCCTCGGCGGGAGAACTTTCTCTCGGCACGATCACCTACCGCATGAACGCCGCTGGCTTGGCAGATCTGACCGCGACGCGAACCCGTGCGGGCAAGATTGGGGGGGTGCAGGCGACGGCACGACTCACGGACGCGGAC
>JANYDX010000409.1 GCA_025363395.1 Verrucomicrobiota bacterium | reverse complement strand
TGCCCCGCCGCCCAATGCAGCCTCCGCCAAGGCGGGCTCGTCCACGGGCGTCGGGCTCCGCAACGCTTCCGAACGGCTCAAACTCCTTTACGGCGATCGAGCCACACTGCGTCTGCTGGCGGAACCGGCGGGGTGTGTTACCGCGGAGGTTTCCATTCCGCTCAAATCCACGCTTCAATGAAAGCTCTCCTGATTGATGATGAGCGCCTGGCGCGCAATGAACTGAGGCGGCTGCTCAAGATACATCCGGAAATCGAGGTCGTCGGCGAGGCGGTCAATGCGGCTGAGGCGCAGGAAAAAATTACGGAGCTCAAACCCGATTTGCTTTTTCTCGATATACAAATGCCCGGTGATGACGGATTCACCTTGTTGGAAAAAATCGAACCGCCGCTCCCGCTCGTGATCTTTACCACCGCCTACGACGAATTTGCCGTGAAGGCGTTTGAGTTCAATGCGCTCGATTACCTCCTGAAGCCGGTCGATCCCAACCGGCTGGTGGCGGCGGTCGAAAAACTGCGCAGCCACGTGACGACCGCGGGCGAGCCCACGGCGAGCCGTGACCGGCTCGGGTTGGACGACAAGGTTTTTGTCCGCGAAGGCGACCACTGCTGGTTTGTGCAGGTGAAGAACCTCCGGCTGCTTGAATCCGAGGGCAATTACACGCGGCTGTATTTTGACCAGCACAAACCGCAGCTCTTTCGCTCACTCACCGCGATGGAGGAACGGCTGGATCCCCGGCATTTTTTCCGGGCCAATCGCAAGCAGGTCATCAACCTCGCTTGGGTTGAGGACATTGAGCCCTGGTTCAGCGGCGGCCTGCTGGTGAGGCTCAAGGGCGGCCTCAAGGTCGAGCTTTCCCGGCGCCAGGCGCAGGATTTTCGCGATAAAATGAGTCTCTGAATATTTCCCACTCCTCACATCAGCCTCCTGAATTTATGAAAACTCCCCCCTCATTCCGCTTCACTACCACCGGCTTCGTCATCGGTGTGGCGCTTGCCGTCTCGCTCGGCGTTTCGAGCGGCTGGTCCGTCGGGATCAGCGTAGGTGTTGCCGTGGCGCTCGCGCTGGGCTTCCGCCGTCAGTCGTCTTGCGAATAACTGCGGCCCCCGCCTATTTTCGATGATTGAAGCCCGACATCTCACCAAAACCTTCAAGGACAAGAAGCGCGGCGTCGTTAAAGCCGTGGACAACGTTTCCCTCACCTGCCAGCCCGGACAAATCTACGGACTGCTCGGGGCCAACGGTGCGGGCAAGACGACCGCCCTCCGGTTATTGGCCACCCTGTTGCAGCCCACGTCGGGTTCCGCCACCGTCGCGGGGTGTGACATCTCCAGCGAGGCGCAAAAAGTGCGTGCCAATGTCGGCTTTCTCGCAGCGAGCACGGCACTCTACGGCCGGCTGACCGCCCGGGAAATGATCCGCTATTTCGGCGAGCTCAACGGTCTGACCACCGCAGTCATTCGCGAACGCACCCAGCGGCTCGCGGATCAACTCGACATGCACGAGTTTCTCGACCGCCGCTGCGACAAGTTCTCCACTGGCATGAAACAGAAAACATCCATTGCCCGGACGCTCATTCATGATCCCGCGGTGATGATCTTTGACGAGCCCACCCTCGGCCTCGATGTGATGGCGGCACGAGCCATTGTGCGGTTCGTGCGCGAGTGCCGCGACCGGGGCAAGACCGTCATTTATTCCACGCATGTCATGAGTGAAGTGGTGAAGCTGTGCGACTATATTGGAATTATTCATTGCGGGCGGCTGGTTGCCGAAGGCACGCTCGTGGAACTGCAGGCCCGTTTTGCCGAGCAGGACCTGGAGGAGATTTTTGTGAAGGCGGTTGGCGGTGAGGCCGCTTTGACTGCAGCACTCAAAACCTGAGGAGATCCCACCCATGAACTGGAAACACATTGTCACGGTCTACCTGAAGGAGCTGAAAGATTCGCTGCGCGACCGGCGCACCCTGCTCTCGACGATCATCATTCCGACTTTTTTGATGCCGGTGATCATTTTCGGCACTGGTTCGGTCATGTCCAAGGTGATGAAGAAAGCCCGGGAGGAACCCACGACCATGGTCGTGCTCGGCGGTTCGGATTCGCCCGGGATCATGGCCGCGCTGAAGGCGGAGAAGAAATTTAAGATCGTGGAGCCAACCATGGATTATAAAAAAATGGTTTCGGAAAAGCAGGTCCGCCTGGCCGTGGAAATTCCCGAGGGGTTTGAGGCTTCACTCAAAGCCGGCGAAGCACGGACGATCATGCTCTATCACTACGAGGGCGAGATGAAGTCTGGGCTCGGCGCGGGCGAGGTGGAGGGATTTTTTCGGAGTCTGCGCGACAAGACGGTGGAGAGCCGGCTGTCTGAGCGCGGTCTTTCGGTTGGCTTGATCAAACCATTTGAGATTAAACGCCAAAACGTGGCGCCGCCGGAAAAGGTTGGCGGCAATATGCTGGGTGGCTTTGTGCCCTACCTGATAATTGCACTGTGTTTTAGCGGCGCGATGTATCCGGCCATGGATCTGACGGCGGGGGAAAAAGAGCGCGGGACGATGGAAACCCTGCTGTGCAGCCCGGTGGCGCGTCTGGATCTGGTCCTGGGGAAATTTTTCATGGTGTTGACCGGTTCGCTTTCGGCGATGCTGCTGTCGCTGATTTCCATGGGGCTCAGCGCCGCCGCGGCCGGCATGATGTTCGTGGGCAGCGGGGCCAGACTGGCTGCCGCGGCCAACCAGACCAAGGGTATGACTGCGGTGATGCCGACGATCGATCTCGTGGGATTACTGGGCGTCATCGCAATGGTTTTACCGGTGGCGGTGTTGTTCTCGGCTGTCCTCTTCACCGTTTCGCTCTTCGCCAAAAGTTACAAGGAGGCTCAGAGTTACGTCACCCCGATGATATTCGTCGTGATTCTGCCGGCGATGATTGGCATGCTGCCCGGCATTGATCTGAACGCACGGCTCGCCCTCATGCCGATCCTGAATCTCTCCCTGGTCTGCAAGGAAATGCTTTCCGGTGTCTGGCACTGGAATTACATCGGATTGATTTTCGCCTCATCGTGGCTGTACGCGGCAATTGCCCTCGGGTTTGCGGTGAAAATGTTCAACCGCGAAGACGTCATCTTTCGGGCTTAAAAAGCCTTTATAAAGTGGGGAGCTTATCCTTGATATGCCGGAGGATGAACCCATGTCTCACATCCAGCAGGCTTTTTAGACGCCCGATTAACCCGACGAGTTTTGGATGAGGAAGAAAGCGATTTATTCTGTCGGAATTCGTTAAAATTTTTCGTAAAACCCCGGTGGACGGTGGTAAACCCGCTGTAAATGGGGTGTGCACCTCTAGGCACGGGGGAGGATCCATGTTACTGTGTCGTTAACCCCCGTATCAACATGACGAACTCTCACGACAGTCAAGAGGCCGCGCACTTGGAAAAACTTCGGTCGCAAATTTCCACCGACATTGAGGACATGCAGCAGAAGGAAACCAGCCTGCGGGAATACGAGCAGCGTCTGCGACTTTTGGTCGAACACGCGCACAACAGCCGCCCACCGCAGACCGCCAACCAATTTTATTCGAACAGCAATCCGACCTCCGCCAGTGTGGATGCGGAGTGGGAAAAATATCGCCGGGCGCACGCCTTGCTGGAAGCCGCCCGCCGCGGGCTTTGCGATGATCGGCTAGCAGTGAAGGACCGCGAAGAAAAGCTGCAGCTGCGTGAAGAGGAAGTCGCCCGCCGCGAGGCATGGGTTGCGATGCGGGAGCAGGAGTTGGAGGCCCTCACCCAGTCGCGGGCTGTGGAACAACCGGTGGTCGTGGCGCCCAAGCCAAAAACTTCCTTTACGGCCGCGCCCTTTCTGGCCGCACGCAATCTTCTCATGCGCAACAGCGGCAGCACACCGCCGAATCCACATTCTTGAGCGGCAGGGAGAAACCGTTTTTTCAAACGCCGCCCGGATCGAAAAAGGTCCGGGCTTTTTGTTGGCCGCATCAGTCGCCTCGCTGCGGACAAAGTTCGCGCTTGCCGGACCAGCAGAAATTACTCATCAACCTTTTCGTGATCAGCTCCCTCAATCTGCGCAACGTTCGCCCGGTGGCCATTAAGGCCGCCGGTAAACGCGCTTGGTGGAAACCACCGGCTCGGCTTCGATGGTGAGGCGCGCCTAGCGCGCCAGCGGCTCCCGCCGCATCGCAAAATTCCCATCCAGTGCCGAGCCCGACTCTTCTGAGTCGGGTTTTTTTATTTTCCCACCCAAACCGTCAGCTCCCTCCCGATCATGCCCTCCCTCGCCACCCTCCCAGTCCCCCAAATGGAATTGCCCGCCGTGTCGTTCTTCGGACGCACGCTGGCTGAATACGGTCGTTTCTTCTCCCTCAATCCCGCCAAGCTGCGCGGCCGGGCGGTGCTTGACGTGGCCGCCGGCCCAGCCTCTTTTACGACTGAAGCGGTGGCGGTCGGGATCGACGCCGTGGCCGTCGATCCACTCTACGACCGGTCGCCGGCCGCACTGTCCGTCCAGGTCGATCAGGATTACGAGCGGATGTTTGCGCAGATGCGCGCGAAGCCGGCGCTGTTCCGCCTAAAGACCTTCCCTTCGTTTGACGCCGCGGAAACCGACCGCCGCGCTGCGGCTCAGCGATTCCTGGCTGATTATGCGGGTAACGTCCGTCATGGACGCTACGTCCGCGCGGCATTGCCGCTGCTGCCGTTTCTCGACGGAGCCTTCGACCTCGTGCTTTGTGCACACCTGCTTTTCATTTATGCAGCGAGGTTCGATTTCCAGTGGCATCTGGAGGCTTGCGCGGAACTTTCACGCGTGAGCGGGGGCGAGGCGCGCGTTCATCCGGTGTGTGGCGCCGATGGACGGCCCTATGCTGAACTCGAACGGTTGAGACGCGAGCTCCTTGCACGCGGCGTACACAGTGAGATCCTGTCCGTGGAATATGAGTTTTTCGCCGGCAGCAGCAGCATGCTCGTGCTCAGATCGAGGCGCGTAGTTTGAGCAGCCAGGGGTGCGGCGGATTGTCCTCAATCCGCCGCATGGGCCGACTGACAATAGTGAGCGGCCCACGGAGATAATGCAGCCGGCGCTGCTGATGCCGCTCAGGCTTTTTCGAGCTCGCTGAGTTTTCCGGCGGCGGTTTCCCACGCTTTCGTGGCGCTCGCGAGCTGATCCACAATGACACTGAGTTCGCGGTTCAAATGCTGGGCTTTGCCCGGCGAGTTGTAGGTTTCCGGCGCTTCGAGCTCGCTGGTGAGTTCGTTTTGCTTGGTCTCCAACTGCGAAACCTTCTCCTCGAGATGACCGACCTCGGTGCGGAGCTTTTTGATGTCGGCTGGATTGGGTTTGGTTGCTGCGGCAGGCTTGGCGACCGGGGCGGCGGCTTGCTTGGGGCGGGCATCCGTAAACCCGGCGGTCAATGCGGCGCGGGCGCTGGTGGCTTTCGATTTTTCCAGGTAATAATCGTAATCACCCGAATACGGCGTGAGCCGGCCGCTGTGCACGTGCAACACCGACTTCGCGAGCTGGCGGATAAAATAAACGTCGTGGCTGATGAAGATGAAGGTGCCCTCATATTGCTTCAGGGCGTTCAAGAGCGCATCGATCGACGCGATATCCAAATGCGTCGTGGGCTCGTCCATCAACAGCAGATTCGGCGGGTTGATCAACAGCCGGGCCAGGGCGAGACGGGACTTTTCACCGCCGGAAAGCACGGAGACTTTTTTGAAGACGTCGTCCTTGCGGAAGAGAAAACCGCCGAGCACCGCGCGCGCCTGTTGCTCGGTGAGCAGGTTTTCGGCGGTGCGCAGCTCCATGACGTTTTCCATGACCGTCATGTCGAGCTTGAGATTGTCGGCTCGATTCTGGGCAAAATAGCCGGGGATCACATTGCTGCCGAGATCGCGCACGCCGCCCTGAATTGGAATTACGTCGGCGAGAATCTTGAGCAGCGTCGATTTGCCGGCGCCATTTGGCCCGACGAGCACGATTTTCTGACCGCGTTCGGCTTCGAAATTGAGGTTCTCGTAAACCACGTGGTCGCCATACGCCTGTTTGATCTTCTCCAGTTTGACGACTTTCAGTCCGGAGCGTGGCGGCTGGGGGAAGCGGAAATTTACCCGCTTCAACTGTTCCATTGGTTCCTCGACCGCTTCCTCCTTGAGACGCTCGATTTGTTTTTCCTTGGATTTGGCGCGCGAGGCCATCGAGGCCTTGGCGCCGAAACGATCAACGAATTTCTGCAGGTGGGCGATTTCGCGCTGCTGGTTCTTGAATTGGGAGGCCTGCTGTTCCTTGCGGGCTACTTTTTCCAGGAGGTAATCGTCGTAGTTGCCGGTATAGCGGTTGAGCGTGCCGCCGCTCAGTTCGAGAATTCCATTGCACAGGGAGTTCAGGAATTCGCGATCATGGGAGATGATGACCAGACCGCCAGGGTAGCGCATCAGATATTCCTGGAACCACAGCAGCGCCTCGAGATCAAGATGGTTGGTCGGCTCATCGAGCATGAGCAAAGCGGGCTCGCTCACCAACAGGCGGGCAAGATGTGCGCGCATGACCCAGCCGCCGGAAAACGATTTGGCCGGCCGGTCGTGATCGGTTTCCCGAAAACCGAGGCCCGAGAGAATCTTTTTGGCGCGCGGTTCCAGCGTCCAGTCGATGTCGTAGTCTTCGTCCGTCTCCGGCATCAGCTTCTTGCCGCTGGTGGCGATGTGGAGAACGGTCTCGTCGCCCACCGGAGCGCTCTCCTGGGGCAGGTAGCCGAAGTCCGCGCCGCGCTCCCATTCGATGGTGCCTTCGTCCGCAGTTTCCTCGCCGAGGATCAGGTTGAACAGCGTGGATTTACCCGCACCGTTGGCACCGACCAAGCCGAAGCGGTCGGTCCGCGCAACAAAGAGCGATACCTCCGAAAAGAGTTCCCGGGTACCGTAGGACTTGGCGACATCAGCGAGCGTTAACATGGCGAACCCGCGAGCAAGCCCGGCCCCCGGGCAGTCGTCAATGGCTGTTTCTTCCAGCAAAAAAATCACCTCCCCTGGTCAATGACCATGATCGAAGGAATAGCGGGCTTAAACCTGCAACCGGCTGGTTTTTGCGGACTTACCGCCCGCGATTTTCAGTAAATTGAGTGCGGCGGTCCGGTGAATCGGATGATCTGGCTCCGGTATACTCGCTCAAGTCCCGGAGAAAACCGCAACCGCTGGTCGATGCGCAAGGGAACAGCCAGATTTCACTGGAAGACTATGCGGTGGCATTGATTGACGAACTGGAGAATCCGCACCACTCGCGGCAACGGTTTACCGTGGGTTATTGAAGGTTCGCAGCTTTTCGGTCGCCGGAATTTCTGCCTTCGATGCCGACGATTTCGGATCGTTGCATTCGGGCAAAAATCTGGCCTGTTGGCCTCATGTCCAATCGTCTCGCCGCCGAAAAATCGCCCTACCTCCGCCAGCATGCGGATAATCCCGTGGATTGGTACCCGTGGGGCGAAGAAGCGTTGGCTAAGGCGCAGCGAGAGCAGAAGCCAATTTTTCTGAGCATCGGGTATTCGACCTGCCATTGGTGTCATGTTATGGCGCATGAATCTTTTGAAAACGCCGGAGTCGCAGAGGCACTCAATCGGGATTTCGTCCCGGTGAAAGTGGATCGTGAGGAACGCCCCGATCTTGATCGCGTTTACATGACCTACGTCCAGCAAACCACGGGCCATGGTGGATGGCCGATGAGCGTCTGGCTGACACCGGAAGGCAAACCGTTCTATGGCGGCACCTACTTTGCGCCGGATGACCGGCAGGGCCGGCCGGGCTTTGTGGCGGTGCTCAACGCGATTGCGCGCCACTGGCAGGATGATCGGGAGAAAATTCTGGCCGGCGCTGATGAAGTGGTGCAATCCCTCCGGCGCTACGCGGCTGAAGGGGGCGCACAGGAGATTCGCGAAGGGGCCGCGGTGCCGCCGCTGCACGAGGCGGCCGGGGATGCGTTTGAGAAATGTTATCACTATTTCCACGAGGCCCACGACGAACAGTGGGGCGGGTTCGGCGGGGCCCCAAAATTTCCCCGCGCTTCCGTGATCAATTTCCTTTTCCGGGTCGCGGCGTTGCAGGGTGCGCAATCTGAGCTGGGCGCTTCCGCCGTCAAGATGGCGGAGCGCACCCTGCAGAAAATGGCCGAAGGCGGATTGCACGATCATGTCGGGGGCGGTTTCCACCGGTATTCCGTCGATGAGCAATGGTTCGTTCCGCACTTCGAAAAAATGCTCTACGACCAGGCGCTGATCGCCTTGAATTATCTCGAGGCCATGCAGGCGAGCGGCCGCGAGGTGTTTGCGTGGGTGGCGCGCGACATTTTTGAGTACGTCCGGCGCGACCTCACGGGATTGCACGGGGGATTTTATTCGGCGGAAGATGCGGACAGTGTGCCGCTGGCGGCGGCGGGTGACCACGGTCAGGAAACCAGTAACAAAAATCCTTCCCACGCGGAAGGAGCCTTCTATGTGTGGACGAAGGACGAATTGGATGCCGCTCTCGGTCTGGACGCGGTGTTTTTCTGCAGCCACTACGGGGTGAAAGCAGGTGGAAATGTCGCGCATGACCCGCAAGGGGAATTTGTGGGGCAGAACATCCTGAGACAGCGGCAATCGCTGGGGGTGACGGCCCGTGACTTTGATTTGGATATCGCCGTGGCGAGCGAAAAATTATTGGGCTGCCTTGAACGCCTCAAGCATCTGCGCGCGCGCCGGCCCCGGCCGCATCTGGACGACAAGGTAATTACGGCGTGGAACGGGTTGATGATCTCAGCGCTCGCAAAGGGCCATCAAGTGCTGGGAGAGGCGGCGTACCTTGGGACCGCGACCCGCGCAGCGGAATTTGTGGAGCGCGAACTTTTCGACGCGGCGACCGGCGTGTTGTACCGCAGCTGGCGTGAAGGGCGCAGCACCATCGAAGGCTTTGCGGAGGATTATACGTTTCTCATCCAGGGACTGCTCGATCTCTACGAGGCGGGTTTTGAAATTCGCTGGTTGCAATGGGCGGTGCAGCTCCAGGCGAAAATGGATGAACTTTTCTGGGATGCCGGCCGTGGCGGCTATTTCAATTCCCGGGCTGACGATCCTCTGGTGATTGTACGCCTCAAAGAGGATTACGATGGCGCGGAACCTGCGCCGAATTCCGTGGCGGCGCTGAATCTAATTCGCCTGGATTGGATGCTGGGATTGCCGGGCGCGCGGGATAGGGCGTTGAACACGATCCAGTCTTTGCGGGCGCAGTGGACTCGGGCCTCGCACGCGTTGCCACAGCTGCTTTGTGCATTCGAAGTGGTGCTTTCCGAGCCGCGCACGGTCGTGCTGGCGGGTGATCCTCAATCGGCAGCCTTTCAAGTTTTGGCGGCCGTGCTGCATGAGGGCTTGGGTCTCCGCCGGGTGCTGTTGGGGGTGGATGATTCACCTGCGGGTGGGGAGGCGCGCGGGTGGCTGGCCACGCACCGATCCTACCTGGCTGAAATGAAGTCGGTAGGCGGGGAGGCGACGGCTTACGTTTGCGACAATTTTACCTGCCAGCCGCCGGTTTTTTCAGCGAACGAATTGAGGGCACTATTGGTCGGTACTCGCTGAGTTTCGCGAGAGACAGTGAGGGCGATCGTCATCATAGCAGGTCGGGCTTTACGGCCGATGCGCGGGGGGAATGGTCCGGTATAAACCCCCGATAGTCCGAATTTGATCACCCTGTTTTGCGAGATTCAGCAGTCGCGCGGCTTTGGTCCGTTTCGAAACGATTTTCTCCCCTGGTCTCGCTTAAGACCCCGAAATTTGGGTCGATATTCAACAGTGTTCCCGTCTTTCTGCCATGGTGGCCTCTCCGCTGTCTCCCAATGCAGCATTGATGCCTTATCCCGTGCCTGATGTCTACTGACCGGAATTCGCTCCAAGATCCGTCGCGGCTGGCGGTTTTGCGATGGCTTAATTTGCTGGATACTCCGGCAGAACGGGGGTTTGACCGGCTCACAAAACTGGCGGCTCAAGTTTTGAGCGTGCCGGTGTGTCTGGTTTCGCTGGTGGATGACCAGCGGCAGTTTTTTAAGGCAGCGCATGGGCTGAATGGCCCGGTGGGTGAAGCGCGGCAGACGCCGTTGACGCATTCCTTCTGCCAGCACGTAGTGACGTCCGGAGCACCGCTGGTAGTGAACGATGCGCCGAAACATCCTCAGGTTTGTGATAATCTCGCAATTCGCGATCTCGGGGTGATGGCCTATCTGGGCATGCCGATTCACTCCCCGGAGGGATTGGTCCTGGGCTCGTTCTGCGTGATCGATGTGAAACCCCGGGAATGGCTGGCGACCGAAATCGCAGTGGTGAAGGAATTCACGGGGCTGGTTGAAACCGAAATTCAGCTGCGGGCGGCCCTGCTCGAAAAAGAGGCAGCTCTGACTCGGCAGCGAGGGCTGTTGGACGGGACCAATTTTAGTGTCATTGCGACGACTCCGGAGGGCCTGATCGAGGAATTTAATGTAGGAGCGGAAAAGATGCTCGGCTATACCGTCGGTGAATTGGTCGGGCGCCAGACGCCGGCGGTTTTGCACCTGGCGGAGGAAGTTCGCGAGCGCGCCCGGGCACTGACTGCCGAACTGGGGCGCCCAGTCGATCCGGGGTTCGAGGTTTTTGTGGCGAAGGCCCGCTTGAATTTAGTGGATGACCGCGAATGGACCTATGTACGGAAGGATGGCACGCATTTGCCGGTCTTGTTGAATGTGACCGCGCTGCGCGACGCCGGTGGGAGGATCACTGGATTTCTCGGCATTGCGCGTGACATCACGGAGCGCCGGCAAGCCCGTGATTCGCTCGCGAGCATGGCTGAGCTTCAGCGCCAGACGGGAGAACTGGCGAAGGTCGGCGGGTGGGAACTGGATCTCACGACGATGCAACTTTTCTGGTCGCTGGAAACCTGCCGGATTCACGAGGTCGAACCACCGGTGGCGCCCCCGTTGGCCCAGGCGATTAATTTCTATGCGCCGGTGGCCCGGCCGGTGATCCAGGCAGCGGTGGAAGAAGGGATCGTCCGCGGAACGCCGTGGGATTTGGAGTTGCCGCTGATCACGACGAAGGGCCGGTCCATCTGGGTGAGGGCGCAGGGCCGGGTCGTGATGCAGGACGGCAAGGCGGTGAAGCTCATCGGTGCGTTTCAGGACATCACAGAGCGCAAAATGGCGCAGCGGGAAAAAGAGGAGATGATCGCCCGATTCCGCTCCCTCGGTGCGCAGGTGCCCGGGATGATTTACCAGTTTCGGCTCCGACCGGACGGAACGTCCTGTTTTCCCTACGCGAGCGAAGGCATCCGGCAAATATGTCAGTTGAGTCCCGACGAGGTTCGCGAGGACTCGAGCAAGGTTTTCGCCGTCATCCATCCGGACGATCTGCCGATGGTGGGTGAGTCGATCCAGTTGTCCGCGCGCACCCTGCAACCGTGGAATTGCGAGTTTCGCATTCGCGACCCCCACGGAGCTGATCGGTGGGTGATGGGCAATTCCGTGCCAGAGCGGGAAGCTGACGGCAGCGCCCTTTGGCACGGGTTCATCACCGACGTCACGGAGCGCAAACAACTGGAAGAGGCCGTAAACCGGGAGCATGGTTTGTTGCGCACGGTTATCGATCTGTTGCCGAACGGGATCTATTTAAAGGATCAGAACAGCCGGTTTTTGATGGCGAACCAAGCGCTGGCTCAGTTGTTCAAGAAAGACAATGCCGCCGAACTCATCGGTCTGGGGGACATGGACTTGTTTGGCGCGGAGGTGGCGTCGGTGTTTCGAGCGGACGAAACCGCGGTGTTGGCGGGCAGGGTGGTCCGCGATCAAGAGGAATCCATTACCTTTCCCAGTGGCGAGACGCATACTTTTGTCACGACCAAAGTGCCGTTTCGGGACGCGCAGGGGCGGATCATCGGCGTATTGGGCACTGGGATCGACATCACGGAACGCAAGCGCGTGGAGCTGCAGATGCAGCTCAATGAGGAGCGCGTGCGACTGGCGGCGGAAATTGCGGGGGTCGCGGTATGGGAATGGGAAATTGCCACCGGAAAAATCCTTTGGGATGATGGCATGTTCAAAATCTACGGCGTTGAACCTACCCCCACGAATGAGGTGCCGTATCAGGTTTGGGCGGAGCGGGTGCATCCGGAAGATCTGGCGGCACAGGAAGCGCAATTAAAGTCCCTCATCGCCGAGGGCGGACGGAGCCGGCGGGAGTTTCGCGTGGTCAGCGGAACTGATCGAGCCATCCGTTTTGTGCAATCGGCGGAGACGGTGATCAAGGATGGATCGGGAAAGGCCACCCGGGTGGTGGGCATCAATCTGGATATTACCGCGGCGAAGGCGGCGAAGGCGGCGATGGAGGAGAGTGAGGAACGCTTTCGCCAGGCCTTTGAATTCGCCGGAATCGGCATCGCGATGGTCGGGCTTGAGGGCCGCTGGCTGCGGGTGAACCAGGCGATCTGTGACATCGTCGGGTACACGGTGGAAGAGTTGATGCGAAAAACTTTCCAGGAAATCACACATCCTGACGACCTTGCTGGTGAACTCCCCCAAATGCAGGAACTCCTCGTCGGGGTGCGGCGGTTTTATCAAATGGAGAAGCGTTACATTCACCGCTCCGGCCATTTGGTTTGGGTGCGCCTCACGCCCTCGCTGGTGCGCGATGCGGCCGGCGCTCCCCTGTATTTTGTCACCCAGATCGAAGATATCACGGGGCGAAAACAGCTTGAGCTGGCCTTGGCGCAGAGTGAGGAACGCACCCGGCTGTTCGCGGAACACGCGCCGGCTTCTGTGGCGATGTTTGATCGGGAGATGCGTTACCTGGTGGTGAGCAAAAAATGGATTTCAGATTACAAGCTGGAGGGGAAACCAATCATTGGGCGTTCGCATTACGAAGTGTTTTCCGACATCCCGGAGCGTTGGAAGCAGGACCATCGCAACTGCCTGGCGGGTGCCGTGCTCATCTCGGAGGCGGACGTGTTCGAGCGGGCGGATGGCACGAGGCAGTGGTTGCGTTACGAATTGCGGCCGTGGTTTGAGACGGGCGGCAGAATTGGCGGCATCGTGATGTTCACCCAGGACATCACGATCCAGAGGCAAATGGCGGAAAGTCTCGCGAGGGCGCGCGACCAAGCGCTTGAGGCGTCGCGGTTGAAATCGGAATTTCTCGCGAACATGAGCCACGAGATCCGCACGCCGATGAACGGCATCATTGGCATGACCGGTTTGTTGAGCGACACGCCGCTCGAATCCAGCCAGCAGGAAATGACCCGGGTCATCCAGCGCAGCGCCGACAATCTCCTGACGATCATCAATGACATTCTCGATTTTTCGCGAATCGAGTCGGGCAAATTGCGTATCGAAACGGCGGACTTCAACCTCCACCAGCTGGTGGATGAGACAATCGCGTTGCTGGCTCCCCGGGCCCACGCAGGCTCGCTCGAGCTGGCGTGCGACTACGAGTTGGGCTTGCCGGTCATCCTCCACGGCGATGCCGGCCGCATTCGGCAGGTACTCACCAATTTGCTGGGCAATGCCATCAAGTTCACCGAGACCGGCGAGGTGGCCGTGCGGGTCCGGCATCGGTTGAGGACGCCGGACCGGCTTGTTTTCCACGTCGAGGTTCAAGACACGGGCATTGGCATTTCGGCGGAGCAGCAGACCCGGTTGTTTCAGGCGTTCACACAGGCGGATGGCACGTCCACCCGGCGTTACGGCGGTACCGGGCTCGGGTTGGCCATCAGTCGCCAGTTAATTGAACTCATGGGCGGACAGATCGGTCTCACCAGCGAAGTGGGGCGTGGTTCGACGTTTTGGTTCGAGCTCGATTTGCCTTGGAC
>JANYDX010000346.1 GCA_025363395.1 Verrucomicrobiota bacterium | reverse complement strand
ATCTCGGGCATGCGCTGGTCGGAAATGATGACGGAGAAATCGCGTTCGGCCAGAATGGCCAGCGCCTTGATCGGACTGGAAACGGCGACCACGTGGTAATTCTCACGCTCCAGGGTTTCCTTGAGGGCGGAAAGGACGAAGGGTTCGTCATCGACTATAAGAATCGCCGGTTGCCCGGCGGGTGGCGCGAGGTTGGTCATGGGGAATGGCTGACAACCGGGTGAGTCCCGTGGCAGGTGGAGAATTGATGGATAATGAAATTGGCGACCTCGCCGAGTGGAATCTGGCGTTGGGCGGCTTTATTTTCCCATGCGGCGCGGGGCATGCCGTAGACGATGGATGTGGCTTCGTCCTGCGCAAAGGTGGTGGCGCCTTTGCCGCGCAAATTTAGCAGGCCCTCCGCCCCATCCTTGCCCATGCCGGTCAGGATTCCGGCCACGGCGTGGGGCGCCGCACCGCAGTCGGCGGCTGATTTGAAAAGCATGTCGACCGCAGGGCGCTGGTGCCAGATTTGCGGACCACTCACCACCCGGGCGCGATAATGATCATGCTGCCACTGGAGCAGGAGATGAAAATTTCCCGGAGCGACGAGTGCCACTCCCGGGGTGAGTCGGTCGCCGTCGGCGGCTTCGCGTACATCCAGGGCGCTGAGGCTGCGCAGCCGGTTGGCGAAGGCGCGGGAAAACAATGCGGGGATATGCTGGACGATCGCGATACCCGGGAGGTTCGGGGGCAGTCGGGTGATGACTTCGCGCAAGGCTTCGGTGCCCCCGGTGGAAGCTCCCAGCAAAATAACTGAACGTGGATCGAATGACCGTGCAGGTGAGTCGGCCGCGGGTGGGCGCGGTCCGGCATGGGTATAAGCGATGAGCTTGACGGGCGGGGGCAGGGCGCGGAGGCGAGTGCCGGCCGCAGCCTTGATCTTGGCGGTTAGTTCCACGCCCAGGTCGCCGAAGGAATATGATCCGCTCGGTTTGCCGATCACATCAAATGCGCCCAGGCGAAGCGCTTCAAGGGCGTGTTCCGAACCCCGCTGGGAAAGCGAACTCATGACGATCACCGGGACCGGCCGGCGTTGCATCAGGATTTCGAGGAAAGTCAGCCCGTCCATTCGCGGCATCTCGATGTCCAGCGTGATGACGTCGGGATTGAGTTCCTTGATTTTATCGCGGGCGGCGTACGGATCGATGGCGGTGCCCACGACTTCGATTTCCGGATCGGCGCTCAATGCATCCGTCGCCATCCGGCGGACCACGGCGGAGTCATCAATAATGAGAACGCGTATTTTGCGGGGCAACATGGTGCTCAGGAGTTGAGGGGGCGCTGGTAGATGGCGGGACGGACCGTTTGCAACGGGTGGCGGATGCCGGTGAGGCTTTCCGAATGGCCGACGAACAGGTAGCCGCCGGGCACGATTTGCTGGGTGAGCTTATTCACGAGTTCCTCCTGAGTGGCGCGATCAAAGTAAATCATCACATTCCGGCAGAAAATCAGTTGGAAGAGGTGGTCAAAGGGTGGGCGTCCTTCCAGCAGGTTAAGCTGTTGGAAAGTGATCCGGGACTGCAGCGTGGATTTTACGCGGTAGTTGCCTTCCTGCGGGCCATGACCGCGCTGGAAATGCCGGCGAACCCGGGGCGGATCGAGTTTCTTGACGGTCTCTTCCCGGTAGATTCCCGCAGTTGCCTTGGCGAGGATTCGATAGGAAATATCCGTGGCCTCGATCTGCCATGGCCAAGTGTCACCGAGGGTTTCGTCGAGTGTCATCGCAATCGAATAGGGCTCTTCGCCGGAGGAACACGCTGCGCTCCAGACATTGAATTGCGTCCAGTTTTCCTGCCGGGCCCGCGCTTTCATTTCCGGCAGGACACTTTTGGTGAGAAAGTCAAAATGGGCGATCTCCCGAAAGAAGAACGTGTGATTGGTCGAGATGGCATCGATGAGATGTCCGAGCTCTTCGCCATCATTGCGCGTTTTTAGAAAATCGAGGTACTCGCTGACCGACGTCAGCTTGGTGGCGCGCAGCCGCTTGCCGAGACGGGCTGAAACCAACTCGCGTTTATCCGGACCAAGATTGATGCGGCTGTGTTCGTAAACCAGTCCGCGGATGAAATTAAATTCGTTTTCCCTCATGGGGTTTGTTCAATTTATCGGCGCAATTCCGCTCGAATGTAGCAGTTATGCTGCAGGGCGTGAGGCGACGGCAAAAATTGCCCGGGGTTCCTGGCGGGCTGCGCGCGGATTTTGGCAATTTCAGCAATAGATGAAGCCAGAAAGTTTTATCTCGCTGCAAAAAAGCGGGTTCCGGCTACGATAAGTTTACTGGCATGCCGGTTGCGTTGTAAGGGAAAATGGTCGACCCCATCTTCCAGTCCGACAATTACGTTTTGGCCAGAAAGCTTCTGGATGCGTCGGTGGTCCGTCACCAAGCGATCGCCTCAAATATCGCGAATGCCGAGACGCCGGGCTACCATCGTCTGGATGTGGCGCCGGATTTTGCGGAGCAGTTGAAGGCCCAGCTGAATTCCGGTGAACTTAAGTCAGGTTCCGACAGCATCCAGCCCCGTCTCGCAGACGATCCGACCGCGCGCTCGGTCCGTCCGGATGGTAATTCGGTTGATCTTGAGCATGAGCTGCTGGCGATGAACCGCAATGCTGTCGAGCACCAGTACCTGACGGAGATCATCTCGCAAAATATCAAACAGTTGAAAATGGCCATCACCGGGCGCGCCTGATCCGCGCTGTAATTCTAGACCACCATGAACCTAATTTCCGGAATTGATGTCAGTGCCAGTGCGTTGACCGCGCAGAAAACCCGTCTGGACGTGGTAGCGCAGAATATCGCCAACGCCCAAACCACGCGGACGGCAAGCGGCGGTCCCTACGAGCGTCAGGTGGTGTCGTTTGAAACCCAGCTGGTGCGCAGTCAGGGTATCGGCGGCGCGGCGCTCCAAAGCGTCAAGGTCGCGCAGGTCACCACGGATCATACGCCCGGGCAGCAGGTCTATAATCCCCAGCATCCCGACGCATCAGCTGACGGCCTGGTCACCATGCCCAATGTGAATCTGTCCATGGAAATGGTGGATCTGATCACCGCCTCGCGGACCTACGAAGCCAATCTCTCCGTGGTGAAAAATGCCCGCCAGATGGCGATGCGCACTCTGGAGATCGGAAAATAATTTCCTCCCACCGTTGATTTAATTCCATGTCACCCCTCGGCCCCATTTCCCCTCTGCTTTCCGGCGCCTCACCGCTCACGAAAATTGACGCGCCGTTGCCAAAATTGCCGATGGTGCACTTGGGCACGGCCGGTGCGGTGCCCACCGAGGGTTTCGGCCGGATGCTCGACGGTCTGGTCGCGAGCGTGGATGCGAAACAGGCGGACGCCAAGGCTGTGACTCAGAAGGTTCTCCTCGGTGATTCGGACCAGCTGCACCAGAGCGTCATCGCGATGCAGGAGGCGGGCGTTTCATTCAGCCTGATGGTCGAGGTGCGCAACAAGCTCATCGAATCCTACCAGGAACTCATGCGGATGCAGGCGTGAACCTTCTACTGACTTTTCTTCATGAATAATTTTGCCAAATCTCTCGTCGCGCTGTGGAAGGAACTCGGCCTCAACCAGCGCGTTTCACTCATCGTCGCCTCGGTCGCCGTCATCGGCGGCCTGATCGCCGTCGTGCTGTGGTCGCGCCGGCCCGACTACCAGCTGCTGTATGCGCGGATGAGCGAAAAGGATGCCGCCGCCGTCATCAGTCATCTGCAGACACTTAATATTCCCCACCAGATCACGTCGGGTGGCTCGGCCGTCATGGTCCCGTCCGATCAAGTCTACAAGCTGAGGATGGATCTCGCCGCCAAGGGTCTGCCGGGGGGTGACGGCGTGGGTTTTGAAATTTTCGACAAGGGTCAGTTCGGTCTTTCTGATTTTGTGCAGCGCACCAATTACCTGCGGGCGATCCAGGGCGAACTCGCCCGCACCATCACGCAGCTGCAAGGCGTGCGCGCCGCGCGGGTGATGATTGTGCAGCCGGAAAACCGGCTCCTGCTCACCGAACAGGGCGTCAAGCCGTCGGCCTCGGTGTTCATCGATGTCGGCGGTGGCCGGCTGGAAACCGAGCAGGTCAACGCGATCCGCAATCTCGTCGCGAATGCCGTGCAGGGTTTGCTGCCGGATGCCGTGGCCGTCGTCGACAACCGCGGTCATGTGCTCTCCGAGGAATTAAAACAGGACCCCGCGCTCGGCACCGCCTCCAGCCAGATGAAATACCGCCAGCAAGTGGAGGATTACCTTTCAAAGAAAGTCGAAACCATGCTCGCGCAGGTCATCGGCCCCGGCAATGCCGTGGTCCGGGTTTCGGCGGAGATCGATACCGAGGCGACAACTTCCACTCAGGAAAAATACGATCCGGACGGTCAGGTGGTTCGTTCGCAGACCATCTCCGAGGAGATCACGAACGCTTCCGAACAGCGCAACAACGGCGGGGCCGTGGGCGTCAGCGGGAATACTCCGGACAAGGCTCCCGACACCGCCGCCCATCCCACTTCTGTCACGGAGCAAAACCACAAGAACCGCACCACCTCTTACGAAATCAACCGCACCACCACCAACGTGATTCGGAATCCCGGCACGGTGAAGAATCTCAGCGCGGCGGTTTTCATCGCCCAGCGCGCACCCGCTTCCGTCGCCGCAGTGGCCGGGGCTCCGGCCGCCGAACCCGTCGCCAACAAGCGCACGCCGGAGGAACTCAATTCGCTGCGCCAGATCGTGCTCAATGCGCTCGGCCTCAAGCCGGTGGCCGGGCAGTCACTCGACTCGCTGGTTTCACTGCAGGAAGTGCCGTTCCAGGCCGTGGAGCGTCTGCCCGCCCAGATCGAAGCCCTCCGCACGGAGAATCGTTGGATGGGTTGGTTTGAAGCGTCCAGCCGTTGGGGCGCGATCGTAATCGCGGTCGCGGTCTTTGGCTTTTTCTTCCGAATGCTTTCCAAACAGAAGCCCGAGCCCGTGCCCGTTGAAGTGTTGTCCCTGCCGCCTGATGCGATGGGCCGGGCGCTGCCCAATGGCGCCAACGGGGTAACGCCCGAGATGCTCAACCAGCTGATCCGTCACAAGCCGGCCAACATTGGCGTCGCCTTGCGCGATTGGGTCGCCACTCCCGCCAGCAAGAACTGAGATTGTCATGGCTGACATCGATTACACCAAACTTTCCCGTCAGCAAAAACTGGCACTTTTCCTCATCGTGGTCGGTCCGGACGCGGCGGCGGAGGTCCTGCGACATCTGGATGACGCGACAATCGAGTTGCTCTGCCGCGAGATGTCCACCTATCCCATGGTGTCCGAAGCGGTGCAAAAACTGGTGATGGAAGAATTCGGGAGCATCGTGGCGCTGAGCGTCAATTCCGCCCTCGGCGGCCTGCCCTACGCGCAGCGCACTTTGGAAATTGCCAAGGGCGATTACAAGGCCTCCGCCATCATCGGTCGCGTTGGTCCCGTGGGCACTTCGGTTGAGGTGATCAAGGATATTAGCGAAATGGAGGGCCGGCAGATCTATAATTTAATCAAGTCCGAACAACCGCAGACCATTTCGTTTCTCCTTTCGTATCTCGACAACGAGAAAGCCGCGGCGGTTTTCACCCTCCTCAGTCCTGAGTTGCGCGAGGAAGTGGTCGAACGCCTCGGCACGATCGAGTCCACCTCCCTCGATCTCGTTTCCAAGATCGTCCGTTCGCTGGGCAAACATTTCGACACCAAGGTGCGGCCTGCTTTCCATCGCAGCGGCGGCGTTCGCGCGGTAGCCGATCTGCTCAACGAACTCGACAAAGACATGTCGAAAACCCTGCTCACGCGACTCGAGGAGCGGAATGCGCAGCTCGGTGCCGCCATCCGCAAAAAGATGTTCAGCTTCGAGGATCTCCTCCGTCTGCAGCCGTCGGATCTGCAGCGCGTGTTGCGCGAGGTCGATTCGGCCAATCTCGCGGTTTCGATGAAATCGGCCAGCGAGACCCTGCGCGAAAAAATTTACGGTTCGATCTCCAAGCGCGCCGCCGAAAGTCTGCGGGAGGAAATCGATTTGCTCGGACCGGTCCGGCTCAAGGACGTGGAGACCGGCCAGGACGCGATTATCCAGGTGGTCCGCCGCCTCGAAGAAGAAGGCGCCATTACCCTCGACTCAGACGGCGCCGAAAGCGTTGTCGCTTGATTTCCATGGTTCACAGCAAACTCATTCCCTTTGATCGAATCCTGACCGGCACGGTGACCCCGGGCCGCGCCGGGCGCCTCTACACCGAGGCGGAATACAATGCCCATGGCGAAGCAAGTTACCGCCGGGGCGTGGACGGAGCGCGGGCGCTGGCCGACCAGCAGATGGTCGATATCCGCGCAGAGGTGGCGCATTTGAGCAACGGGGTTCTTCCGCAGCTTTCCCATCTCGAATCCGGTCTGCTCAAACAATTGCACGACGCCCTCCCCGGGCTGGCGCTCGATATCGCGAAGCACCTGCTGGCGGGTTATGAACCTCCGGTGGAGATTGTGGAACGGCTTTGTCGCGATGCGCTGGATCAACTTTTTCCCGAGCGGGAAAATCTCGAATTGATTCTTTGTCCGCGTGACGCCGAGCTCTTTCACCGGCTCAATCCCGGTTGGCTGGAGCGTTATCCCGGCCTGCAAATCAAGCAGGACCTGACCTTCACCCCAGGCGATTGCCAGGTCCGCAGTCGCTTTGGCCTGACCGACGCACGCCTGCAAACGAAACTGGATGCAATGGCGCGCGCCATCTCTGTCGCATGAACGTTTCCGTCACCCCCATGGTCGAGGCGATCCGCACCCAGGTACGGCATCTCCCCACCGTGCAACGGCTGGGCACGGTGACCGCGGTCACCGGTCTGATCATCGAGTCGGACGGCCCCAATGTTGGTTTGGGCGAATTGTGTTTATTGCGTTCACCCCGCGCAGATTTTTCGGTGCAGGCGGAAGTCGTCGGTTTTCGCGAACACCGGGTTCTGCTGATGCCGCTGGGCGAGACGGCCGGTTTGCACGTCGGTTGTGAAGTCGCAGCGCTGGAGCGTCCGCCGCTCCCTCGGCCCGGTCCGGAAATGCTCGGACGTGTGCTCGATGCGCTCGGCCGGCCGTTCGACGGGCTCGGCATGCTGTCCGTTGAGCAAAGCGAAAACGCCACGGGCACGCCTCCGCATCCGCTCCGCCGCCAGCGAATCACGACGCCTTTTCCCACCGGCGTGCGCGCCATCGATGCTTTTGTTCCTCTCGGTCGCGGCCAGCGTTTGGGTTTGTTTGCCGGTTCTGGCGTCGGCAAGTCCACGCTGCTCGGCATGATTGCGCGCGGATCCCACGCCGATGTCGTCGTGGTGGCGCTCGTGGGTGAGCGCGGCCGCGAAGTGCGCGAATTTATTGAGAAGGATCTGGGTCCGGATGGTTTGAAACGCTCGATTGTGGTCGTTGCGACTTCCGACCAGCCCGCGCCGCTGCGTTTGCGTGCCGCTTTTACCGCCACTTCCATTGCCGAAGCCTGGCGCAATCAGGGGAAAAATGTTTTGTTGCTCATGGATTCGGTCACCCGTTTTGCCATGGCCCAACGGGAGATTGGGCTCGCGATTGGCGAGCCGCCGGCGACCCGGGGTTATACGCCCTCAGTTTTCGCCATGTTGCCGCGCTTGCTGGAACGTTCTGGCGCGGGGGAAACCGGAGCAATCACCGCGATCTATACCGTGCTCGTCGAAGGCGACGACATGAATGAACCCGTGGCGGACGCGGTGCGCGGCATCCTCGACGGACACTTGGTGCTGTCGCGGCATCTGGCCCATTTTAATCATTATCCCGCGATTGACGTGCTTGAAAGTGTAAGTCGTCTGACGCGCGATGTCTGTACTCCCGAGGAGGTCGCGTTGGCTGCCCGGGCGCGCGAACACCTGGCACTCTACCGAAAAAATGAGGACCTCGTGTCGATCGGAGCCTACCAGAAGGGCGCGAATGCGGCGCTGGACCAGGCGATCGCGCTGCACGATCCGCTGGGGAAATTTTCTCGCCAGGCGGTGAACGAACACATGCCCCGCGCCCAGACCTACGCCTACCTTAAACAAATCATTGCCGCATGAAAAAATTCCATTTTCCCCTGCGTCCCGTTGCCGTTTTGCGTGAGCATCACCAGGCGCGGACCCGCGAAATATTTGCCTGCGCCGTGCATGCTTACGTTGAGGCCGAGGCGCAGATGACCGCGAAACGCAACGAACGCCAGGACCTTGAGACGGTGATGCATGACGGTCGCCGGGCAACTTTCCGCGCGGCGGATGAAATTTCATTTTGGGATGCCTACCGCCGCGTGTGCGATGAAGAGATGAAATCCGAGCAGGCGCTTTTTGTCGCCCGCGCCAAGATGGAAGAATGCCGGCAAAAATATCTGGAAGCTCACCGCGCCGTCAAAGTGGTGGAAAAAATCGAGGAGAAAGCCCGCACGAACCACCGCCTTGCCGTTGAGCGGGAGGCCCAGCTGGAAAGCGATGAACTCGCCGGCCTCCGGGTCGCTCGCCGGCTCGCTGCTTCCACCGTTAGCTCCACATGAAAAAACCCTCCAAACCCCTGATTGCCGCGATTCTCGGAGTCATCCTTGGACTCGGAACCGGTCTGTTCACGTTTTACCGGGCCGGCAATATCGCGCTGGAGCATGCCATGCGAATGGTGCCCCACAAGGACAAGCTGGTGAACGAGGAACGCGAACGGGGTTGGAATTTCTGGACCATCGAAATTGAGGAGCTGGCCAGCGAATTGAAAGGGGAGCGTGACCGTCTGCATAAGCAGAGCGAGCAATTGGAACGTCGTGAAGCCCAACTGGCGGCCGAACGGCAGGAATTAAACAAGGTGCGAACGGAGATCGAGGGCATCCGCCAGGAAATCGCAACGAAGGTCGTCGAAATCAACGCCGACGAATCCAAGAACATCCGCTCGCTCGCCCAAACCTACACCAATCTCACCCCCAAGGCGGCTGTCGCCATCATTCGCGAACTCGACGACGCGATCGTGGTAAAAATTCTTTCCGTCATGAAACCCGAGGTGGTGGCGCCGATTTTTGAGGAAATGAGTCGCTCGGCCGGTGCCGACAATTCCCTCGCGCGCCGTGCCGCCTTGTTGTCCGACCGTCTTCGTCTCATCAAATCAACCAAAACCGCCTCGAGTCCGTAGTTCATCACCTCTTCCCGCCCATGGATCGGGCGGTTGATTTCCAAGGAAGGAAAACAATTCCATGCAACTTTCCCTTCCTTCCTCCCCATTCCCCGTGCCCGCGGTCCGCCATGCGGATGCCGGTCACCATGCTGCTGCGACCGATTCCGCCCCAAGCAAGCCCGCTGATTCCTCGGCCGATTCGTTTGAATCGATGATCGATCAGGATGATTCCGCCACCAAGTCGGCGTCTGAGCGGGAGTCGTCCGACCATGAAAGAACCGCGGCCATGCTTGCCGCTATGCTCTGGGCTCCAGCTGCGCCGGCCCCCATCTCCATTCCTCTGACTGCGGCCTCCGCCGCCGCCGGCGGATCTGACGCCGGGACTTCCGTCGCCGCTTCCGTCTGTTTAGCGCCGAATTCATCCCGCGCATTTCTGCATAGCCTGCATACGCTGACGGAAACGGACGAGAGTGGAGAGGTCGCGCCACCAGTGGGAGACGCCAGCTTACCGGTGGCGGCGGTGCAAACCGATTCCAGTGAATCCGGCAGTGCGAGTCCAGCTGTCCCCTCCGCCGTGCTCGCCTTCGAGCAAGTATTGCACGCCCACCCCGAATTGGATGAGGCGGGGCCGTCCGCCGATGCGACTCACACGACAGAGGCAGGCTCCGGTGAAACCGCAAGTTTGTCAGGCGCTTCCGCTCGATTGGATTTGAATGCTTCGATCGTGGTGACGCACTCCTTAGCCGAAACCTCTGAAGCCCACCTTCCTGATCTCTCGATTGCGTCGATCGTGATCGAGAAGGGTAATGCGCCATCCGAAATTCCTTTGGTGAATCCGCCGCCGCTTTCGAAAATAGCAGCGTTGGACTCCCCGGTTTCCGTTGAAACTGACTCCGCCATTTTCCCGGCGGAGAAAATTGTCGCTAGTACGGTCGCGGTCGGGACTGCGGGCGATCCATTACCAGCAGAGGACGAGGCCGCTTTGCTCACGAGTAATCCCGCCCAGGAAAAACTTGCCGCTTTGCCGCGCTTTCTGGACGGCTATGCGAAAACATCAGATACTCCCGACCAAAAATATTTTCTAGGCTCTGACCCGAAGGTGGTTACGGTGGGGAGTACAAGTGTTGGCATCAGCGTTGCTAAAGTGAATGCCACCATGCCTGCCGCTGCTCCCGTTCGTCCGAAGTCAGTTTCTATTTCCGAATCGGCGACAGCGTTTTCATTTTCTACTGCTACGGCGGGTACGGCGACGCTGACGGCGGAGGCGCCGATCCCCGTGGCCACCGTGCGTGAAACCCTGGCGGCCGTCATCACCGCGGTCGAAACTTTGGAGCGCAACGCGGATATCCAGCAGAAAAAGGTCGATCTGCAATTTCACGTTGGCAATGAAAAGCTCGGCCTGCGCGTCGAATTACGCGACGGCACGGTGCACACCACTTTCCGCACGGAGTCATCCGAAATGACGAGTGCTCTCGCCCGGGAATGGCACAACGTGATGCAACCGCTCGCCGGCCGTGAAATGCGCGTGGCTGATCCGGTTTTCAGTTCTTCCGCGAATGCGGGCGGTGAATCGGCTTCCGGTTCGCCGGGACACGGCGGGTTCCAGCACCACGAGTCAAAAGCCTCGTCCTTCGCCTCGGCTTTCAAACACGAATTTCACGACCCGGCGGTCCCGGCGTCTGCGCTGACCCGCTCACCCGCAGTCAGCTCATCAAAATTGCTCAACGCCTTAGCATGATTCCCATGACTATTCCCTCTGTCGCAGCGCCCATTGATCCAACGTTAACCACCAAAGTGGTGAAGTCAGCCAAGACTCTTGGTTCCGAAGATTTCATGAAACTTCTGGCGGTCCAGTTCCAAAGTCAGGACCCGATGAAACCGATGGATGACACGGCGTTCATCGCGCAAATGGCGCAGTTCACGTCGCTTTCCCAATCTCAGGCGATGACCTCTGAAATGGTGAAGCTCAACGCCAGCCAGCAACTCTCATCCGCCAATAGTTTCCTTGGAAAACAAGTGATCGTCGACAATGGCAAGGGCGGGACGGTCACGGGCGAAGTCGCCGCGGTGCAAGTGGACAGCACGGGGCCGCAAATCATCGTCGGCAATGCTTCTTATCCGATTTCCTCGGTGCTCTTCGTTCAGCCCGGAATTGTTTCAACTCCCGCGACGCCAGCCGCCGCCAATAGCGGAGCCTAATCCTCAACCCATCGATTCAACATGTCACTCATCGGCACACTCGGCAGCGGCGTCAGCGCACTCCGCACCTTCATGAAAGGTCTCGAAGTCATCGGCAACAATATCGCCAACGTGAACACCACGGGTTTCAAGAGCAGCAGCGCGCAATACGCTGACAGCTTCAGCAATATTCTCCAACGCTCCGCTCCTTCCAGCGGGTCTTCATCCAACACCTCAAGCGTCGCGGTTGGCACCGGCGTCAAGCTGGGTGGAATCCGCACCAACTACGCCCAGGGTTCCCTGGAAACGACCGGGCAGGGCACCGACCTCGGCATTTCCGGCGAAGGTTATTTCCATGTGAAGAATCCGGTGGATGGCACCGAATTCGCCAGCCGCGACGGCAGTTTTCGGTGGGATGATCAGGGGAATTTGGTCACGTCCTCGGGCTTCAGAGTTCAAGGCTTGACGGGCTCGACCCTCGCGACGGTGGGCGACATTAAACTTGGAACGCCACCCACGGGCACACAGCTCCAGTCCGTGACCATCGACAAAGGCGGCAACGTGGTGGAATTTTATTCGAACGGAACCTCGGCGACCTTGAATCAAGTCCAACTGCAGAAATTCACCGATCCGTCCGCCCTGGTGAAAGAGGGCAACAATCTTTTCTCGGGCTTACTAGCCGCTGGTCCGGTGGGCGCAGCCAGTGGCAGTTCAGCTTTTCAGGCCGGCGGCATCAACGCGCCAGGTTCCAACGGTCTCGGTGCAATCCAGTCGGGCACGCTCGAGCTTTCCAACGTCGATCTGACCGACCAGTTCGCCAATCTGATCACCACTCAGCGCAGTTTCCAAGCTGGCTCACGACTCATCACCGTCTCGGATACCATCCTCAGCGACATCGTCGATCTGAAGCGCTAAGCCTCAACTGCTGACTTCCCATGGCCGCTAAAGCCGAAGCTCCCCACGCTCCCACAGGCACGACGACGCCGCCCATGCCCGCCGCGGCCCCCGCCGCTGCGCCGAAGGCCAACGCGCTGGCCGCCTGGTTGCCGGTCATCGCGGCAGTCGTGCTGGCTCCGGTACTCAGCTGGGGTGTGGCCGAATTCGTCCTCCTCCCGCGCATGCAGAAAAAGCTCGCCTCCTTCAAAGCGGGCGAAGTTGCCGAAGAACACGCGGAGCCGGCGGCCGAAGCCAAGGTCGAGGGTGGTCACGGCGCCAAAGGTGGCAAAGAAGGCAAGGAGGGAAAGGAAGGCGCGAATCCCGCGACCTATGAGTTTCAAAATGTGGTGGTGAACCTCGCCGGCACGATGGGCACGCGCTACTTGAAAACGAGCTTCATCGTCACGGGCAGCGATGCGAACATCAAAACCATTTTCGAGACACAGAAGGCCAAGCTCACCGACATCACGCTCAACGTGCTTTCCTCGCTGTCGCTGGCGGATCTCGAGGAGCCCGGGGCCAAGAACGTTCTCCGCGAAAAGCTCGTGCTGAATTACAACCAGGCCCTCGGCAAGAAGGTCGCCGATCAGGTCTATTTTTCGGATTTTGTCGTCCAGTAAACTCACGCCCGTCATGGCCGACGAACCGAAAAAAACCACCACCGATTTTCTCGATCAGTCCGAGATCGACAAATTGCTGACGCAGGAGCGCGTACAACAGGCGCCTAGGCAGCATTTCGTCCGGGCGGATGGGGAGCGGACCGCGGTGGGTGCCGCCTTCAAGGTCGAAACCTATGATTTTCGCAATCCGGTGTTTCTCTCCGAGATTGAACTCCGGCGCCTGCGCATCCTCCACGAGGATTTTATCCGCTACCTGAGTGCACGGCTGTCGCTTTTTCTGCGCATGGAGCTGAACCTCAAGATGGCGAAGCTGACCACGGCGACCTACGAGAAGTTTACCGAGTCGCTGCCCAGTCCCACCCACCTTTGTCTGTTCAAGGTCGAGCCGCTGATGGGCATCGGCATTCTCGACATCAATCCCCGCCTGGCCCTGACCATTGCCGACCGTTTGCTGGGCGGCCGGGGCCATTCCGTAAAAGCCGAACGTTATTTGACCGAGATCGAAGTCGCCCTGCTGGAGGATATCATTCAGATCATTCTTGAGGAATGGTGCGGCCAGTGGAAAACGGAACAGGAACTGCACGGTCTCATTATCGGGCATGAATCCAATGGACGTTTTCTCCAGACTTCGCCCAAGGATGCGATCGTGCTTGCGCTTACCCTGGAGGTGAATTTCGGCGATTGTTCCGAGCAGATCCAGATTGGCCTGCCCTATTACACGATCGAACCGCTGGTGAAAAAAATGCAGGCCCGCCGGCAGAAGGATGCGACAACTTCCCAAGCTGAGAAACATTCTGCCTGGCAGAAGTCCTATGACCGCATCACCGTGCCGGTGCGGGCCGAGTGGCAGGCCTTTGAACTGAGCCTGCGTGAAATCTCCAACCTGCGCGTCGGCGATGTGCTCGAAATGCCCGCGACCCATTTGCAGGAAACCTCAATCCTGCTCAACGGCACCCACAAATTTACCGGCACGGTCGGTCTCGATACCGATCATGTTGCGGTGAAACTAACCAAAAAAATTTCCCAAGAGGACACCAACCATGTCAAATCTGATGGACGAAAAAACCCTTGATATCGTACTCGACGTTAAAGTGAAGGTCACGGTGCAACTCGGCTCGTGCGAGTTGCCGATGCGCGAGGTGCTCGAACTGGCTCCAGGCTCCGTCCTGCAGCTGAACCAGCACGCCAGCGACCCGGTCGGCCTCTACGTCAACGGAAAGCTTGTCGCCTACGGCGAAGTCGTCGTGGTCGAGGATAACTTTGGCATCAAGATCACGGAACTGGTGGGCAGCGCCAAACCTCCGGCCTGAGTCCTGGCCCGCCGACTGTTCCCGATCCGACCCAATATCCCGCCTCGTTTTCTACCGCATGAGTTTCCCCCGATTTCTGACTGCTCTCCGACTGTCCCGAGTAGCGTGGATGCTTTTGATTGCCGTGGCTCTGCTGCCGGCGGCATCAGCCGACGAAAAAGCGAAGGATGCTGCGGTGATTTATCCGCGCACTGCCGAGAGCCGGGCCGAATCCGCCGCTGGGCACGGCTCCGGTTATGGCGGCGTACTCGTGGCTGCACTGCTGATGGCGGCGGCCGGTGGCTGGCTCTTCTGGCGCGGCCGGACCGGACCCGGTGGCACGGTCAATGTGCGCAAACTCGCCATCGCCGAGACCAAGTCTCTGGGCAACCGCCAGTATCTGGTGGTCGCGAGCTACGAGGATAAAAAATTTCTGCTGAGCGTTTGCCCCGGCCGCATTGAACTCCTCACCCGGCTGGATGCTGCGCCCCCGACTCTTTTGCCATGAAACTTTGTCGCCTCATTTTCGCGGTGGTTCTGGCGGTCATGGAGTGCGGCTCCTTTGCCCCCATGTCACTGGGCCAGCAAAACCCCTCCGCCACGCCCATTGTCACGCCAGGTGGCATGCCCGTCTCGCCTGCGCCCGCCACACCGGCTGCGACGAAGGGCGATCCCCTGCACCTGACCATCGGTTTGGAAGGCAAACAGGGGACGGGTGATGTTAGTGTGGCGGTGCAGATCGTCATCCTCATGACGTTGCTGACGCTCGCTCCCTCGATCGTGCTGTTGATGACCAGTTTCACCCGCATCGTGATCGTGCTCGGTTTCGTGCGTACGGCGCTGGGCGTACCGAGTGCGCCTTCCAACCAAATTATCATTGGCCTGTCGCTCTTCCTCACTTTTTTCCTGATGGGTCCCGTGTTTGACCGCATGAACACGGAGGCGATCCAGCCGTATCTGGCGGGAAAAATGGTCTCGGCCGAGGCACTCGACAAGGCCTCGGTGCCGTTGAAGGAATTCATGTTAAAGCAGACCCGTACGCGGGATCTCGAATACTTTTTGGAGCTCGGCGGATTTGGTCCGACTGCGGTGAAGGATCTTTCCCTGCGGGTCGTGGTACCGGCCTTTGTGGTCAGTGAACTGCAGACTTCCTTTCAAATGGGCTTTCTGCTCTTCCTGCCGTTTCTCGTGATCGATTTTCTGGTTGCGTCGGTCCTGATGGCGCTCGGCATGATGATGATGCCGCCGGTGGCGGTTTCGCTGCCGTTCAAGCTGCTGCTCTTTGTCCTGGTTGACGGCTGGCATCTGGTCGTGCGATCGCTCGTACAATCCTTTACCGGCTGAACCAATTTTGTCATGAATCCAGAACTTGCCGTCGATATTTTCAAGACCACGATCATGTTTGCGCTTTACGTGGTGGCGCCCTTCCTAGGCGTGACCCTGGTGGTCGGCCTGCTGGCCAGTCTGGTGCAGTCGGTGACGAGTTTGCAGGAGCCGACGCTGACCTTTGCGCCGAAGTTGCTGGCGCTGGCTGGTGCAATGCTGCTGTTGGCGCCGTGGTTGTTGCGGGCCCTTTCGGAGTTTACGATTTCATTCATTACCCGAATGGGCACGATGTCGCATTAGTGCCCGTCCTCGGACGCGCGCCTCATGAGCCTCGATTATCTGCTCACTTGGATGATGGTGCTGCTGCGCTCGATCGGCATCGTCATGTTGTTGCCGACTCTCGCCGGTCGTCCCTTGCCGGTGACGGTCAGAATGGCGTTGAGCGTGTGTCTGGCGACCTTGGTGGCGGGGGCGGTGCCGCCCGCCAGTTTGCCCGTCGGACAGTGGGATTTGTTTCACGCCGCCACGGGAGAAGTGATTCTTGGTCTGGCCATGGGCTTTGTCGGACGGCTCACCTTCACGGCCGTGGAAATGGCGGGGCGCATCATCACTTCCGAAATCGGTCTGACCGCCTCGCCAGGGTTGGGAATTCCGGAACCCTCGAGCGAGCCCCTGGCGGCGTTTCTCGCCATCTTTGCGGGACTGATGTTTTTCCTGCTGGGAGGGCATCTGGCGGCGATCACCGCCTTTGCACGCAGTTTTTCGCTGGCGGCTCCGGGCCACGCCGTTTTCCAATCCGGAGCGCCAGAGCATTTCATCAAGGCCACCGGTCACGTCCTTGAACTCGGTTTGCGCATGGCGGCACCTTTTATCGCCTTGAATTTTCTGGTGACGCTCGCGTTTTCCGTGCTGGGCCGGGCGGTGCCGAAGATGAATGTTTTCATTCTGAGCTTTTCGGTGCGTTTGCTCGCAGGGCTTGCCTTGCTCGCGAGTGCCGGCGCACTGCTGGCGCGCTATCTTTATGTCGAGTTTGGCGATATGCCGCTCGATATGTTGCGTCTTTTGACGACGTGAGGAGCCCCGGCTAAAGTTAATCGCTGATCGGCAAATCTTTCCCTCTCGCCCACGGATTGTCGGCACAAGGCAAAACAAGTTGGATCAACTGTGCTCATAAAATCGCAAACGTAGTCAGGTTAATGACTAGCAGGTGACCATCGGTGGTTGGCATCGGCATTGCTATTAGCTCCGTTCGCATGTCAGACGTCGATCAGGACCAAAAAACCGAACAAGCTTCCGACAAGAAGCTGGGTGAAGCGGCTGATCGTGGGCAATTCGCGAAGTCACCCGAGCTGCAACTGCTGCTTCTCCTCGGCGCGGCCCTTTGTGTGCTCGCTTTTACTGCGCAGACGACCGCACGGGATATCGCTGAATATGCGGTGAGCATGTTCACGCGCTTCGCGGTGACGACCGTCTCCCGAGACACGGTGACGAGCCATTTGAGCGAGATGATGCTGATTGTGGGCCGGGGTTTGGGCCCGGTGCTGCTGGCCTGCGTGGGCGCTGCGATTTTGGGCGGCGGTTTGCTCAGCGGTTTTCGTCTTTCCCCTGAAGCCTTTGGCTTCAAGTTCGAGAATCTCAGTCCGGCCGCCGGGTTTGGCCGCGTTTTTTCGAAAGCGAGTCTGGTCCACGCCGGCATTGATTCTTTGAAGTTGGTGGCCATCGGGCTGGCGTTGTGGGCGGGAGCGAAACGCCTCGCGGTCGATCCACTTTTTTCCGCGCCGATCGAGGTGGCCTACCTTGCCCAGTTTTTGCAGCGCGCCACGCAGGATTTTTTTGGCCGGCTGTTGCTATCGCTCGGTGTGATCGCGGCGCTGGGTTACGGCTACGAAAGATTCAAGACCTCGCGGGACCTGATGATGACCCGCCAGGAGATGAAGGACGAACAGAAGAGTTCTGAAGGCAGCGGAATGATGAAGGGGGCGCGCCGCCGCCTCGGCCGCCGCCTCATGCAAAAACAAATGCTGGCCGCAGTGGCGACCGCCGATGTGGTCCTGACCAATCCGACGCACTATGCGGTTGCGCTACGTTACGAACGTGGCCGCGACCAGGCTCCCGTGGTGTTGGCCAAGGGAGAGAACCGATTTGCGCAGCGCATCAAGGCGCTCGCGGCCGAACACGGGGTTCCGATGGTGGAGAACAAGCCGGTGGCCCGGATGCTTTTTTCACTTGGCCAGGTGGGCGAGACGATCCCGACCGAGCTTTACCAGGCGGTCGCTTCCATTCTGGCCGTCGTTTACCGGACTCACCGGTATTATTTCCACCGTTTGAAATCGCGCCGCTTCGAAGCTGCCGCCTAAGCCATGCAACCAGCACCGCCTAATTTCATTGCCCAGCTACTGAAGCGCGCCGACCTGCTGTTGGCGGGCGGCTTGTTCGGCACCGTGTTGATGCTGGTGGTGCCGGTGCCTCCATTTCTAATCGATGCGCTGCTCGCGCTCAGCATCGGACTCTCATTGCTGGTGCTGCTGGCCATTTTATACGTGAAGGATCCGCCCGAGTTTTCCGGTTTTCCCACGATGCTGCTGACCCTGACGCTGTTCCGGCTCGCGCTGAATATTTGTTCGACCCGCCAGATTCTCGGCAATGGCTATGCAGGCCAGATCATCGAATCGTTCGGTCACTTTGTGATTCAGGGAAACTATATCGTCGGGGCCGTGGTTTTTCTGATTCTGGTCATTATTAATTTCGTGGTTATCACCAAGGGCGCGGGTCGCATTGCCGAGGTGAGTGCGCGGTTTACCCTCGATGCGTTGCCTGGCAAACAGATGGCAATCGATGCCGAGTTGAACGCCGGGATCATCGATGAAATCACGGCCACGGCACGCCGGGTCAAAGTGCAGAAGGAAGCGGATTTTTATGGTGCGATGGACGGTGCTTCCAAATTCGTGCGCGGTGATGCGATCGCCGGCATCATCATCACCCTGGTCAACGTCATCGGTGGTTTCGCCGTTGGAGTGCTGCAGATGGATTTGTCGCTGAGTGAATCGCTGCAAAAATTTACCCTGCTCTCCATCGGTGACGGCCTCGTCTCACAAATCCCGGCTCTCATTATTTCAGTGGGCGCCGGTATCTTGGTCACGCGGGCCACGGACAACAGCAATCTCGGTGCACAAATCGCCGGTCAACTTTTCCATTATCCGCGCGCTTTGGCGATCGTGGCGGCGTGCCTGACGGTGTTTGGCCTGATGCCCGGCATGCCCGCCACGCCGTTCTTGTTGCTGGCTGGACTCGCCGGTTATTCAGCCAAGGTGCTGAAGGATCAGGAAAATCTCTTTACGCCCGCCCTGGTTGCAGCCCCGGCCGGCAAGGCGGCCACTCCCGCCGGCAAAACCGGGGAGGGCGGAGCTCCGGCCATTCCCGCCGCCTCCGCTGCGGGCACAGAGGATGTGCGGAAGCTCATCGATGTGGATGTTTTCTCGATCGAAATCGGATACGGGCTGCTCAGCCTGGCTGACACTAAGGTGGGCGGCGATCTGCTCGCCCGTATCACCGGGGTGCGCAAAACGCTGGCCCGGGAAAAAGGCGTCATTGTTCCCCCCGTTTCCGTACGCGACAATCTGGAGCTTGAGGCCAACGAATATCGCTTTCTCCTTCGCGGAAAACCGCTGGTGCGGGGCCAGCTGACCCCGGGTCGCTGGATGGCAATGAATGTTTCCGGCAGTACGGTGCGTTTGCGCGGGGTGCCGACGCGCGAACCTGTTTTCAACCTCGAGGCCACCTGGATAGACGAGGCGGAAAAGAAAACAGCTGAACTCAACGGCTACACCGTGGTCG
>JANYDX010000474.1 GCA_025363395.1 Verrucomicrobiota bacterium | reverse complement strand
GCGACCTCGCCGTCGAGGTCCGGGAATCCCTCTGATTTCGCGAGTAGCCAGGCTAGTGCTGCGCCGGAAACGTGGGCCGGGTGCTGAAGTATTCTGCTGAGCGCTTCTCAGAGATCCAATTCCGCTTCCAGTTTTTCGTGGGCGGCGCGGGTTTCGCCGGTGACACGTTCCACCAGGGAGATCGGACCGTCCAACAGACAAGTGCGGACCTGGCCCAGGCCTTTGCAGTCAATGGTGCCGCGTTCGGTGAAATGAAATTTGTCGCGCAACAGTTCGCCGGTGTTGGCGGTGAGGTGGATGCGATTGGGTAAACCGGACGATTGCATGCGCGCCGCCAAGTTGACCGTCGCGCCCCACAGATCGTACGTGAATTTCTTGCGGCCGATCACCCCGGCCACCACCGGCCCGGAATTCATCCCGATGCGGATCGCGATTGTGGTGCCACGCTCGCGATTGAGCGCCTGCAGGGCGGCCAACATTTCGAGGGCCATCTGCGCGACCGCCTCGGTGTGGTTGGGGCGCCGGTCGGGCAGGCCGCCGACCACCAGGTAACTGTCACCGATGGTTTTGATTTTTTCCAAACCATGGACGTCGGCGATGCGGTCAAAGCGGGAAAATAAATCGTTGAGCAATGAGACGAGTTCCTCGGGATCGGTGCGGTTCGCGAGGCTGATGAAGTCCACCACGTCGGCGAAGAGCACGGTGACGCTCGCGTAACGCTCGGCAATGGAGTTCTCCCCGTGCTTGAGCCGCTCGGCGATCGAGACGGGAAGAATGTTCAGCAGGAGGCGCTCCGATTTTTCCCGTTCGATTTCCAGCAGCTGTTTTTCCTGCTGCAGTTCGATGAGTCGGAGCCGCTCCAGATCACGGAGGCGTTTGCGATCGAGCGATGCGGAAATCCGGGCGCCGAGCAGGACGGAGTTGATCGGCTTGGGCAGAAAGTCCTCGGCGCCGAGTTCGATACAGCGCACCACGGCCTCCAGCTGATCGAGCCCCGAGGCGACAATGACCGGCAGGTGCCGGCGCACAGGATCTTTCTTCAACGCTGCGAGTACCTCATAACCGTCCACCCGCGGCATATCGATATCGAGAATCAGGAGATCGAATTCCCGCTCATGGAGGAGATCGAGCGCCACCTCGCCGTCAGGCGCCTCGGTGATGTCATGATAGCCGAGCGACCGCAGCGTCAGACTGATCACGGCGCGCAAGGCCTCTGAATCATCAGCCACCAGGATGGCCGCCTTCTTGCCTTGCAACGCCGACTTGGCGATTTGCAACCGGACCAATTCTTCGACGGCCACTCGGCGCGCCTCGGCCTGCTGGAGCAACTGAATGGTGTGGGTCTCGTCGTTATCGCTCAGGGTGCTCAATTTCCAGCACTGTACTGGAATCCCGCGCTTAGAAAAGGTTTCGTTTGCAGAAAATGGGAGGTGAATAAGGCGCGGAAAATCCAGGGGCAGGTCGCTTGGCTTCAACTAAATCCTGGAGCTTGGGCACCTTCGCCCGGGGATGCTTTGACACAGAGGGTGGGCTGAATCTTCGATTCCTCGATTAGCGTTCATCTTCCTCGATTAGCGGTTAACCGTCCGATTCAGGGGTTCGTCGTTTTTTCGAGGGGTGGAGGAGCGCACGGGGCGAAACTCATCGGTGGTACGCCCGTCTGCTGATCGCAGCCTGGGATACCTTGCCCACGGTCAGCGGGGCAAAGAAACCTAGTGGCTAAGACGATCAGTCGAAGATGCTCTTTGTGAGATTCCATGATGAAGCCTATTAGTGGACAAATTTTCCCGTCCTCAGGGACTATCTTGCGCATACACCCACTGAAAGTAGCGAAAAATCACACCGGCTTTGTCGGTGATGCCTCCAATAGGGTCCATGAATGGCCGAGACTAGGGATTGGGCGCACTTGGCTTCTGGTTGTTTTCGGGCCAGTTGTCGGAGCATGAAAATTCGCGTCCTTGTCCGGGTCGGTCTCGTTACCAGCGGTGTCCTCTACTCGCTGCTTCCTGTGCGAGTGTCGGGCTTTGGTCGTGAAGGTCACGAACTGATCGGCGCGATTGCCGATATCCAAATGCAGCAATCGCCGGCGACGCTTGCAGCGTACAGAAAAATTGTCGGCAATGTGACCCTGGAGCAACTCGCCCCGCTGCCCGACGCGATCCGCGGCTGGGATGATTTGCCGGATGACCAGAAGGCGCTGACCAAGGTGACCAAGCTCACGGATCCGAATGGCAAGAAGGTCGCCACCTTTCTTTCCGCGAAAGTCCGCCAGCAGCTGTGGGAATATTTTCGCGCGAACCTCGCGTTGCAGGACGACCAGCCGCGGCACCATCTGTTCCATTTCGACGATCTCGCGCTCGCCGATGGCGCTGCGATGCGCTACGAAGACGGCGCGATTGGCACGAGGCCGGACGATGTGGTGAATACCATCGCCTACTGTTTTCACGTGTTACACCGCGACGCCGGCACGGATGCGCTCAAGCGAAAGATCACCCCGGCGGTGGCGGTTATTTTGCTCGCCCACATGTTGGGCGATTTGCATCAGCCGTTGCACGTGGGCGCGGAATATTTCGTGCTAAATGGCCCGGACGTTACTTTTGTCGATCCCGCCCAGGTGTCATCCGCCAAGCCAGACCGCGGAGGCAATTTGATCGCGGTGCGGGTTCCCGGGCCCGGTAACGGTCACGGAGCCGGTCCTTCGATCATCCCCGGTGCCAGCCAGGAAAATCTCCACTCGGTGTGGGATGACGACACGGTCGGGAAAGCGATGTCGCTGTGGCGGGCGCAATTTAACCTCGCATCGAACAGTCCACGTGCCGCGGTGCTGGTCAAGATCACGGCGGACGGAGCTCCGAACGGTGCGCTGCCGCAATCAGGCGCGGCGGTCGATGGAGTGGTGCGAGGATGGGCGACAGAGATTATGCCGTTGGCGAAAGAGGCGCACACCCGTCTGACTTTCGCGGTGTATCCCGACGGCGTTGACAACCCCAAGTTTCGTCCGCTTGCCGTGACTGGGGTCCGTCCTGGTGACGACTACATGACCTGGGCCGGCGGCAAAATCTCCGACGAACTTCTGCGTGGCGGCTATCGTTTGGAGTGGCTCATTCAAGAGGCGCTCGCGCCGACGCGCTGAAGCGGGGGTATGTGGCTTTATGGCCTGCCAGAAAAATCTTGTGGATTTCCCTTAAAAAATGTGACTTCTACGGCCTCCCTTTTGCCAGGGTAGCTCAGTGGTAGAGCAGAGGACTCATAAGCCTTTGGTCGCGAGTTCAATCCTCGCTCCTGGCACCAATTTTAAGAGCGATCCATAGCCGTGGATCGCTCTTTTTGTAGGGCCCGGTCCGGAATCTTGATTTGTCACAAAAACAGAAACTAGACCTATTTCAAAAGTATCGCAGCCACTTGATATGAGTAGGCGGAAAAATCATATCCCCTTCGCTCCCTTTGTATCCTTCGCGAGACACCATCAGGGTTGAAGTAGCGAGATGTCCGCGGCGGGCAGCGGAATGCCCGCTCTACCACTGATCAAGCGGGCGGTTGGTGACGCATTTTTTCCGATGGCGCAAAGGGCACGGCGCAAGCACCGGCCCTACATCTCGAAAGGGACTGAAGCGTCTTGGGGGCATTCAGCTGGTCCGGTAGTATGATTCATCTTTCGTGGGTTTTCGTGTCTTTCGTGGGCAATTCCTCTGCGGCGTCTGACTCGGGTGGGTTTTTGTTTTACGAGGGGCGGTTCCATGTGTTCGGTGACTCCTTATGGTAAAACCTTCCTATGATCTGGTGATTCTCGCGGCGGGCATGGGCAGCCGGTTTGGCGGGCTCAAACAGGTGCAGCCAGTCGGGCCTGCGGACGAACTGATCATCGAGTACTCGATTTTCGACGCCCTCCGCGCGGGTTTCAACCGGCTGGTCCTGGTGATCCGCCAGGATATCGAGGCCGACTTCCGCGATACCATCGGCAAACGCCTGGAATCCCGCATCGACGTGGAGTACGTCTTTCAGGAGATCGGCGATGTCCCGCCGGGAATCAGTGCAATAACCTCAACACGCACCAAGCCATGGGGCACCGGGCATGCGGTGCTGGCGGCGCGGACAGCGGTGAAAAATCCTTTCGCCGTGATCAACGCTGATGATTTCTACGGAGCTTCAGGCTATGCCGAACTCGCCGGACACTTTGCCCGCACGGCAGCCAGGAGGAAGCCGGGTTACGCCATGGTGGGCTACCCCTTGAAGCAAACGTTGTCGGAGTTTGGCACGGTCAGCCGCGGCTTGTGCGCCACCGATTTTACGGGGCGGCTTCAACACATCACCGAGATCACCAAGATTGAGAAACAGGCGACTGGCGCGAAATACACCGACGCAGCGGGCGCAGCGCGTCAACTGACGGGTACGGAAATTGTCTCGATGAATTTTTGGGGATTCACGCCGGCGGTGTTTCCGCAGCTGGAAAAACTTTTCGCGGATTTCCTGGCGAAAAATGGCGGCGAGCCCAAGGCGGAGTTTTATCTGCCGACGTCCATCAGCACGCTCAATGAGCGGGGAGAGGCCGAGGTCGCTTTGCTGAAGAGCACGGACGCGTGGTTCGGCATTACTTATCGCGAGGATTTGGAGAGCTCGAAGCAGGCGCTCGCGGCCCTGGTGTTGCAGGGGAAATATCCGGCGCCATTGTGGAAGTAGGAAGAGGGCGGAGGCGGAGTGGTGCCCACGAAATTCACGAAAGGGCACGAAAAGGAATGTAGGGATCTAGGCTCAGTGGGGCCTCGGGCTCACAAATCTTGCAAAATTGCCTGGAGCTCGTGGGCGGGGTCTTCGTGGTCTTGCGCGATGGCGAGCTGCAATGCTTGCGCGAGCCAGGGCTTGGCTTCGGATTTGCGGTTGAGGCCGAGCAGCGTCTTGCCGAGCAAAATGCGCGGCATCATCCAATCCGCTTTTTTCGCCGCGCAGGCGGTCAGGTGTTCGATCGCATCCGCCGGGCGGTTCTCCGCCAGCAGGGCTTGCGCGAGACTGAAACGGAAAAGTTCGTTGTCCGGCTGCCGGGCGACCAGGGCAGCGAATTGAGCCGAACGCATCCTAGTCGAAAAACAACGCGACGGCGGTGGAGTTGTCCATGCCACCGCGTTCATTGGCGCGAGTGATGAGCGTCTGCACCGCGGTCTTGGGGTCGTCGGACTGAAGGATGATTTCCTCGATCTCTGCGACAGCGATGTAACGAGTGATGCCGTCGCTGCAGAGCAGGTAGCGGTCATGCGGCAGCACGGTGTGCTTGGAGCAATGCGCGAGGATCGGAGGTGGCTGGCCGATGCAGCGGGTGAGTGCGTTGCGGTTCTCCATCAACAGATGAAGGGATTCGCCGCGGGCTTCACGCTCGCGCATCTCGTTTTCAATCGTGTGGTCGGTGGTGAGCTGCTCAATTTGCTTGGCGCGGATGCGCAAAAGGGCGGAGTCGCCGACATGGCCGATGTTCAGCTTGACGCCGGTCAGGTGGGCGAAGGTCAGGGTCGAGCCGATGCCGAACTGCGGGCTGAGGACGCGGCCCAGCAGGAACACCTTGTCGTTGATGTGCTCGATCACGCTCTGGTAGTCGACGGGCAGGCCGGACTGATATTTAGCGAAGGTCTTGGCGAGTATATCCACGGCCATTTCACTGGCCTGTCCCCCTGACGGCAGCCCGCCGATGCCGTCGGCTACGGCGTAAATTTGATGTGCGTCGTCGCACAAAAAACTGTCTTCATTTTCCGGGCGGACACGGCCGATATCGGAGAGGGCGGAGGAACGCAAATTCATGTCGGTAGATCCTACAGAGAGCTGTCGTTCAAGGGAAAGGTCTAAACACGTTTTCTCGATTTTTGCGGTCCAGACGTTCGTAAGCCTCAGTGGGCAGGGAGCCTAGGAACTCACGCCCATAGGCCTTGGCGAGCACGCGGGAGTCGAGAATCGTGATAATGCCCCGGTCTGTTTTACTGCGGATCAGCCGGCCGATGCCCTGGCGGAATTTGATCAGGGCATCCGGCATGGTCAGTTCGTTGAACGGGTTGCCGCCGCCGTCGCGAATATGCTCACATTTGGCCTCGGTGATGGGGTGCGTGGGAGGGTCAAACGGGAGGCGCGTGATGATGACTTGCGAGAGTGCCGTGCCCGGAACATCGACGCCGGTCCAGAAACTATCGGTGCCGAAAAGTACGGCGTTGCCGAGCGAGCGCATCTGGTGGGTGAGCTCGGTGCGGGAGAGATCGGCGCCCTGCATCAGGAAGGGACGGTGGACCTTCCGCCACTGCGGTTCCAGTTCCATGGCGACCGCGCGCATGTCGCTGTAACTGGTGAACAGCACCAGCGTGCCGCCGCTGACTTTATCCGTGCAGAAACGAATGTAGTCAGTCAGCGCGTCCAGCGCCAGGCGGGCTTCTTTCGGCGAAGGCAGCGGGATATCCGAGGCGACATACACCCGCATGTTGCGTTCGAAATCGAACGGGGATTTGACTGCGACGGCCTGGGCTCCTTCGGCGCCGATCCGCGCGGCGAGCGGTTCGATGCTGCCGCCCATGGCGAGGGTGGCGCTCGTGCAGACGACGCTCGTGCGACAGCCGAACAGGTGTTTGCGCAGCTCCGGCGCCACGTCAATGGGCGCGCTGCGAAGCGAGATGATGGTTTGTTTGCGTCCGCTGCGCTCGGCCCAGTACACATGACCTTTGTCGCCCAGCGTGAGCCACTCGTTGAGCTCGGCCTGGAGGCCCTTGATGCGCTGCTGTTGCTCGAGCATTTCGTCGTGCTCACGACCGTCCTCCATTTTGTCGGCGAGATTGCCCATCAGGCGGTGCAGGGCGCCGAGCGGACCCTCCAGCATGGGCTCGGCCACGCCGGTGTCGCGCACGCGGACGATGGAGCGCGGGGTCAGGAGCTTGTCGCCGATGAAATCAAAAAACAGTTTCGACGCGTCGAGGGCGTCGATCACGAGCTGTTGCGCCGAGGGGCCGCCGAGTTTGCGGAAGATGCCGCGTTTGGTGCGGGGGTTGAACAGGTACTTGAGTGCGCGATCCACGCCGTAGCTGCTCAACGAAAGTCCGAAATTATTCGTGGCCACGTCGGGCACGGTGTGTGCTTCGTCGAGGACGACGAAATCGTCCGGGAAAAGCACGCCGCGGGTCTCGGTGGTGGCGCCGTGTGACTTGGCGCCGCCGGAGTTGATCAAGGCGAAAAGGAGCGCGTGATTGACGATGATGACTTGGGCGGAGCGGATGCGGACACGCGCGCCCTGATAAAAACATTTCGTGGCGTCGCAATGTTTGCGCGAACAGGCGGAGGAGTCGGCGTTGACGGCGTCCCAGACTTCCGGACGCGGCGGCGGGCGGAGGTCGTGCCGCAGGCCGGTGGTGGTGGTTTCGGCCCACTGGGCGATGCGTTGCAATTCGTCGTAGTCGGCGTCGGCGAAGAGCGTGCTGCGATCAGCGAGGGCGTGGCCGAGGCGGGTGGGGCAGAGGTAATTCGATTTGCCGACGAGCACGGCGGAGCGAAAATCGGCATAGCGGCCGAGGTCCGGGGAGGTCTTGAATACCTTCCGGCAGATGGGCAGGTCCTTTTGTTCGATTTGTTCCTGCAGTGAAATCGTGTGTGTGGAAACGATCAACTGCCGGCCCTGGTCAACGGCGTGAATGATGCCCGGGAGGAGGTAGGCGAGGGATTTGCCGACACCCGTGCCAGCCTCGAAGAGGAGCGCTTCGTCATTGATCATGGCGGCCGCGACGGCGCGGGCCATCTGGGCCTGCTCCGGCCGGTGTTCCAGCTGAAGGGCGGAACAAAGCTGCCCGGTCTCGGAGAAAACATCCCGGACCAGTTCCCGCACGCGCGTGGGCTTGGGGCCGGTGTCCACGGGCGGGCTACCTTCTTCGTTCAGGCCAATCATGACCGCCCAATGAGCGGAGTTACCCTGTGCGGCGCAAATGAATTTGCGGGCGGTCCAAATCGCTTCAGCTTAAGCTCGTGATGACACCGCCGACCCAGTCGAACAGCAATTGGACAGAGGAACTCGTGCGTTTCCTTCGCGAGCAGCCCGAGGTCAGCGCGGTGCGGATTGACCCAGTGGCGCACAAGGTGGCGGTGGCGACGATCGGCCCGATTGACCTGGCCGCGCTCGAAAGCCAGCTCGCGGCGACCATGGCCGCCGTGGAGGAACAACTCGCGGCGAAGGCGGCCTTGAAAGTTCCGGGTGGTTATTCGCTGAAGAAGGAAGGCGAAACGCTGGTGCTCGGCCGGGATACCTGCGTGACGGCGGAGAAGATGTGGCTGTGGCGCGAGATGGAGTGGCCGGAAATCAAGGCCGAGCCGTCGCACGAGGATCAGGAGTGGCGGACACTTTCCGTGCTCGCGGCGATCTGCGGAACGGCGGGAATTGCCGGCATGGTCGCGCAGCATGGGTGGCCGGAGCTGCCCTGGCTGGCGAAGGGTTTTTTTCTAGCGGGATTGGTCACGGGCGGGTGGGACGCGGCTGTCGACACTTGGGAAAATCTAAAAAAGCGGGAGATCGACATTCACTTTCTGATGCTGGCGGTCGCGGTGGGCGCGATGTTCATTGGGGCTTGGGGCGAGGCGGTGCTGCTGCTGTTTTTGTTTTCCGCTTCCGGCGCGATGGAGGAGTACGCGCTGGATCGCACGCAGCGCGAAGTCAGCGCCCTGCTGAAGAGTTCGCCGAAATATGCGACGCTGGTGCTGCCCGATGGCGGGGAGCAGGAGGTGCCCGTCGAGCAATTGCAGTTGAAGCAGCGGGTGCGGGTTCGTCCCGGCGGCGCGTTTGCGGCGGACGGCACCGTGGTCAGTGGCAAGAGCGCCAGCGATGAGTCGGCGTTGACAGGCGAGGCGAATCCCGTCGAGAAAGGCGCGGGCGATCCGGTGTTCAGCGGCACGCTCAATCTCTGGGGGGTGGTCGAGTACGAGGTGGCGCGCCTGCCCGCGGAAAGTACGCTGCAAAAAATCATCCGGCTCATTCAGACGGCGCAAAAGTTGAAGGCGCCCAGCGAGCGGTTCACGGACAAATTTGGGACGGGTTACACCTATGCGGTGATCGGCGGTTCGGCGGCGATGTTCGTGGTGTGGTGGCTCGGCTTTCACCTGCCGGCGTTCACGAACACCCCGGAGACGCGCTCGGCTTTCTACCGGGCGATGACGCTGATGGTCGTCGCGAGTCCGTGTGCGCTGGTGCTGTCGATTCCCTCGGCCATTCTCGCGGCGATTGCCTGGGGCGCGCGGCACGGGGTGTTGTTTCGCGGCGGAGCCGCGATTGAAAAACTCGCGGACATCGATGTCGTGGCGCTCGACAAAACCGGCACGCTCACGACGGGGGAACTCGCGGTGGTGCGACGGTGGTGCGGCGGTGGTGCGGCGGTG
>JANYDX010000306.1 GCA_025363395.1 Verrucomicrobiota bacterium | reverse complement strand
CTCTTCCGCCAGCTCGGTCCACCGCGCCGGAAAAAACGTGGTGAGCAACTTCCAATCCTCCTCTGCGGCATTCGGCTTTTGCATGAGCCAGCCTGTCCCCCAGCGGCAAGAGGGTCAATAAACAAGTTAGCGCTTATGGGGGCTTGCCCCGGGATCTCTATTTCTTCAGACCCGCGCAAAAACGCGCGAGGCGCACCACGCCCTTGGCGATGATCTCATCGGAGGTGGCGTAGCTAAGACGAAGATAGCCCTCGGCCCCGAAAGCCGAACCGGGTACAGCGGCGACTTTCTCCCGCTCCAACAGCTTGGCGCAGAACTCAACGTCCTTGAGGCCGAAGCTGGAGATGTTCGGGAAAAGATAAAACGCGCCGCCCGCCAGAAGGCACGACACACCGGGAATCTTGTTCAACTCGGCATGCAGGTATTTGCGGCGGCGATCAAAGGCGGTCTTCATCTCGGTAAGCGCCGCAACGGCCTTGGCCTTCTCCGTGAGGGCGGCAAGGGCGCCATATTGTGCAAAGGTGGTCGCGTTGGACGACATCTGGCTCTGCAATTCCGCACACGCTTTGGCGATGGGCGCAGGCGCGACGAGCGTGCCCAGGCGCCAGCCGGTCATCGAGTAGGTTTTGGAAAAACCGGCCACGGTGATAGTGCGCTTTTCGACCTCGGCACCGAGCATGGCAAAATTCACGGGCTGGTGGCCGTCATAAATGAGGTGCTCATACATCTCGTCGGACAACACATAGAGATTGTGGCGGACGCAGATCTCGGCGATCGCGGCGAGTTCGGCGCGGGTGTAAATGGCTCCCGATGGATTTGACGGACTGCAAAGAATGAGCAGCCGGGTCTTTGGGGTGATGGCGGCTTCGAGTTGGGCGGGAGTGAGTTTGAAGCCAGCCTTGTCGTCGCAAAGCACGAACTTGGGCACGGCTCCGGCAAGCTTTACCATCTCGGGATAGCTGACCCAATAAGGAGCGGGAATAATAGCCTCATCGCCGGGGTTGCAGACCGCGAGGATGCCAAGGTAGCAGGAAAACTTGCCACCAGGGGATACGACGACCTGCGAAGGGGCGATCTTGTAGCCATATTCCGTGGCATAACGCGCCGCCACCGCCACGCGGAGCGGCTCGATGCCGGGAGTTGCCGCATACTTGGTCTTGCCGGACTTGAGCGCGGCGATCGCGGCATCCTTGATGAATTCCGGGGTATCGAAATCCGGTTCGCCCGCGGCAAAACTGCATACGTCCTCGCCTGCGGCCATGAGGGCCTTGGCCTTGGCGTCGATGGCCAGGGTTGGCGAAGGCGATACGTTCTGGGCCCAGACAGAGAGAGGATGCGGAGTGCTCATTCGAAGAAAAAAGTAAGGGAGTGCTCTTTCGGAACGCAAGCTCGCGGCTCCGCCCAACGGTCGGGCGTTTGTCATAATTAAAACGCTGTAATGGGTTGGGCCCGACCACTGCGCGAATAACCGCAGCGCAGGCTCCTGTAGCCGATCAGTCCCGAGCCTTGGGCCCTACTTCCGCCGCTTCGCAGCGGGCCTCGGCTTGAGTGCGGATTTTTTCTTCTTAACCGGCTTTTTCTTAGCCGCCGGAGCCATGGCTTCCAGCTTGGGCAGGTAGGCTTCAACCGCGGCGCGGACCAATTGTCCGACACTTGTGTGCTTGGCGCGGGAAAGTTTTTTCAGATTTTTCCGAATTTCCACCGGCAGCCGCACCGAAATCTGCAATTGGGACGAGCGCACCACGACGACATTCGAGAAATCATATTGCTCAAGCGCGGTGCGGATAATTCCACTCACCGACTTTGCCCGGCCTTCGCGGACGGGTTCGCTCAAACGGTCCAGAAATTCAACTTCGAGCAAGACAGGAAAGGGTCGGGAAATGCTGTCGGGCATGATAAATCAGAGATGTTGGATTTTATCGGTGGGCACTGCGGGAGGTGGTAAATTCAATCCGTCGGGCGTCAAGGCTTCCGAGGGCAACACCAGATCCAGGCCCGCCGCCGTGACCGTAAAGCGGGTCTTGCCCCGGGTCAGATGATTGCGGAAATCAATGGATTTTGGAATCCATTGCTCCCCCACTTTCTTCAGATCGAGAATGGAAATCGTCTTTACCACGTTCCCCTTGAGCCCGAGCAACTCGGCCTGGACGAGAGCCTGAAACTGTGTGTCGACCAAGATGCGCACACCGGTAAGGTCGGGACGTGCCGCCGCGAGGTCCGCCGGCGGATAAAGCACGAAACTGTGGGCGGGCCGGCCGCGAATCCGGGCGAGTCCCTCGTACACAAAATCCTTCCAATAAAAAAACGGCATCTGTAGATCGAAGATGGTCAGATCAGTCCCGGCCATCGGCTCCAACGTTTGCGCCGCGGTCATCACGCGGAACGGCGACGCATCCTCGGCGATCCATGCCGCCGGTTGCGGGCCCGTCTGGACCAGCCAGCGCTGGGAACCAATGGCCAATCGCGCGAGCGGACCCTGTTCGCTGCGGGCACCCCACATTTGTCCGGTTACCGTCGTCTCGGAGCCTTGGCGCGGCATGACGCGAAGTTCAAACCCAAGCCAATAATTACCCGCAATTCCCGCTTGGTGAAACTCGCTTAAAATCCGCGCACCCTCAGCCTGGTCAGGCTTGCCGTTGGCGACATAGCTGGGCGGCGGACGGTAGCCCGGGGCCGCCTGTCCCGATGCGACCGAAAGCAGGCACGCGAGCAGCGTAAACAACAAAGCCCGGTGAACAGCCGGGCTTGTGGGACTATGGTTTCTTCGACTCAACCGGCGGTGGAGTTGCAGGTTGCGGCCCGGAATTCGCGGGCGAGGCCGTGGATACGGGACCGGCCGAGGGAGCAGACGTTGCGGGCACCGGAGCTGGGGCCAGGGAGGCCGGAGCAGTGATGGCTGGCAACTTGTTGTCACCCGCGTCGTGATGCTTGACCTGATAAATGTGCGCCAGGTAGAGCGTGAAGCTAACGATAAAGAAAACGATGGCCGCTTTGATCGTGGCGCCGCTGAGGACATTGCCCGTCTCGGCACCGAAAGTGGACTCCATACTGCCGCCGCCCATGGCTGATCCCATGCCGCCATCTGTCTTGGCCCGCTGCATAAGGACCACCAGCACCAAAAACAGTGAAGTGATGATCAGGACGAAAGTTAAAATACCGATAACGAGGCTCATAAAGGTGGGAGAAGCAACGTAGTCGGACCTGCTTTGTCAACCAAAGTTCTGGGCTTTTACCACCCGGGCCGGCAGCCGGCTGCGCTCTCTGGCACCCGGACAAATTTCCCTTGTCCAGTACCCTGGCCAACCCACCCGATTTCCATGCAAACCCTGATCCAAAAACAAAAGAACCTTCTGACCGTGGCCATGGTGGCTGCGTTATCCGTCAGTGTACCACGCGCCCGCGCAATGGAGAAAGAAACCACGGCCAAACCCGCGAAGTTGGAGTTGCCGCAATTGCAACTGACCGTGGATGTTCCGCCGGACTGGCGGCCATTTCTTTCCGATGATCTGGCCGAGGCCTTTGCGAGCCGGCTGTCGGATGTTTTTCGGCGGCGCGGCTATACCGGAGAGATCAAATTTCTCGACCACGACGATCCGCAGCCCGGCGTGCCTGTGCTCGCCATCCGCTTAATCAACTGGCGCGTCGGCCGGACCGATAATGCCGAATGCACTTTCACCGCGAATCTGAACAGGGGCGGGACGGAGCACGACTTGGGTATTTTTGAAAACACCTCCTTCGTGTGGAACAACCACATGGGACGCTGGGGTCTGGCCGAGGCACTCGGCGATGTGGCCGATGGAGCGTTGCGGGATCTTTCGACCAAGCTGGACAAAGCCAGCTTACTCCCGGGATTTCCGGCGGCGAAGAAGTAGTGAGGAAGCGGCCGCCGCCCCGCTTCAGATATTCCGGGGTAACGCTCGTTATCCTTAACCAGCCGGGCGAGCATCATGAAGGCAGGCCGCGGATTAGGATAATCCGCCCTACCATGGATCGGATACGTGGGTTCGGCTTCTTACGCCAGCGAAGGGATTCGCCCTTCCCGATCACACGTTCCGCGCTCAGAGCTTCACACCCATTTTCTCCAGCACGCGGGACAAATCCTCGTTACCCTGGTATTCGATGATGATCCGGCCCCGTTTGGGTGAATGCTTCAGTGTGCTGCGCGCGCCGAGATGCGACGTCAGCCGCTTTTCGATATCAGACAGCGCGGTCGCGGTCGCCGCAGGCATCTTGCGCCGCTTACCCGCACCGCCGACACTGTGCTTCAATAATTCCTCCAGGGCGCGGACGCTCAGTCCCTGCTCGAGAGCGCGGCGCGCGAGGACCAAACGTTCGGCGGAATTCTCGACGCCCAACAAAACCTTGGCGTGACCCACGCTGAGTAATCCCTTGCTGACATAGCCCTGCAACTCGGCCTCGAGCGCGAGCAGACGCAACGAATTCGCCACCGAGGCGCGGCCCTTGCCGACCCGTTGGGCGGCGGCATCCTGGGTGAGATCAAAATCGCGAATGAGACTCGCGTAGCCGTGCGCCTCTTCGAGCGGATTGAGATCAGCCCGTTGCAGATTTTCGATCAGCGCAAGTGACGCCGATGATGCATCGCTGGAAGTCATCACCCGCGCGGGGATCGACTTGAGCTTGAGCTGCTGAAAAGCTCGCCAGCGGCGTTCGCCCGCGATCAGTTGGAATTTATCGCCGACCTGCCGCACCACGATCGGCTGCAACAAACCCTCGGCCCGGATGCTTTCGACCAGATCGCTCAAGGCCTCGGCGGCAAACTCCTTTCGCGGCTGGTAGGGATTCGGTTCAATCTGGTGCAGCGCGATCTCGCGGTAGCCGGCCAGACCTTCCGCGGCCGATGCCGCCACCGGGGCGGCCTTCGCAGCAGAGCTCGCCGCAGAGGCGGAAGAATGCGGCGGAGTGGTGCCGCTGGTGATGAGGGCGCCGAGGCCGCGGCCGAGACGGGAAGGAGAGGATTTAGCCATATTATTTGCCCTGGGGAATGAACAAGGTTTGCCCGACGCGAATCTTGGTGGGGTCGGAAATCTTGTTGGCGTTGACGATGTCCTGGAGCCGCGCGTTGTTCTTGCGCGCGATCACTGCGAGGGTGTCGCCGGTCTGCACGGTGTAATTGATGCCTTCCTTGGGAAATTCCTCGTTGAAACTGGTCTGCACCGCCGGGCGCGTCGCTTGATTTTTAGCGACGGCATCAATCGCCGCCTGCGACTGCTTGGCCAGCCGTTCAATGCGTTCGCTCACCTGGTTCAGCGTCTCGCGCTTCTGCTCGGCCAGCGCGGACTGCATGGTGCGGTTCACGTCCGCGATTGATTTGTTCAACTGTTCCAGTGTGACAAAACTCTGGCTGGTTTTTGCCTGCAGGGAACTATTGTCGCGATTGAGCTGCTCGACGGTGAGAGACAGTTCCCCCACCCGTTGGGACAGCAGGCGCACGTCTTCCCGCAAGTTGAATAATTCCTGACGCGGATCACTGGAAGCGGTCTGGGCCCAAACCGCGGACGTCATTGCGACCAGAAGGCCGCTGTATCGAAGAAAGCTGCTACGCATGAGCCACATGGTGGGAAGTTAACGGGTAAAAACAAGCCTTAGACCGCTAATTGCCCCCCGAATCCCGTCGGGCATTCTGTAGCCGGCATCCCTGAGCCGGGTCCTGGTTTGACGCTGCTGAACCAGAGTTAGTGGCTTCCGCGACAAAAAATCCGAGCGCCTCCGGCTACGCTCCCAGTTTCCCCCGTGGAAATGGCATACGGGACACCATCGGCGGCATCGATTGCGAGGACAATTTTGTGCCCGCGGCGATGGGAAATCCGCGGAGGAATTCTGCGGCGGGCAACATCCGGCCGCCCGGGCGTTGCAGCAATCGCAGACGCAACGTCCCCTCTCCCGTTCCAACCAGCAATCCGTCGGCATCGCTGCCCGACACCTCGCCCGGGACTCCTGCGTTCGCGACAGTCGTCGAATCAGCCAGGCCTAGTTTAACGATTTGTCCGTTGATCACTGCTGTACAGCCTGGCCAAGGCATGAGGCCGTTAATTCGGGCCGCCAAGGCACTGGCTGGCGCCTGAAAATCGAGCACGCCGTCCCCCTTGTCCAATCGCCGGCAAAAAGTCACGCCGGCGTGGTCCTGCTCGGTGAATAACTGCGTGCCGGACGCAATAGTCGGAAGGCAACGTGCGAGCAACGGCACGCAGGCCTGGGCGAGCTTCGCCTCCACCACCGATGCCGTGTCCAGCGTTTCAATCGTCACCCGCTCCACGTCAGCGACCGGACCGGCGTCCAGTTTCAAGACCATCCGCATGAGCGTCACGCCGGTTTGAGTTTCACCACCCGTAATCGCCGTCTGAATCGGAGACGCACCGCGATACTTCGGTAGCACCGACGTATGGAGATTCAACGTTCCCAGCCGGGGCGCATCAATCACGTCCTGTTTTAGGATGTGTCCGTAGGCCATCACCAGCGTTAGATCAGGCATGAAGGCGACCAGCTGCGCGCATTCGGCTGCGCCGACTTTCAACGGTTGCACTACCGGCAGCTGCCGCGCCTCAGCCCACCTTTTGATTTCATTCGGCTGTACTTTTTGCCCGCGACCCACTGCGCGATCCGGCTGCGTGAAGACGGCGGCGAGCTCCACCCATTCCCGTGCTTCCGTCGCCAGCCAGTTGAGCGCGGGCAGCGCGATCGCATCCGAGCCCATGAAAACAATTCGCAGCATGGGGCAACAGCATCCTTAATCGTCGAGCAGGGACGGATCGACAATGTGTTCGTAGCTCGTCCCGGCCGCCTCGGCCATGCGCAGATTTTTGCGCGTGCCCTTGGCCGCAATGCGGTCAGCCGCCGTGCGATTCTTTTTGCCGATGAGGTCGAAGTGGATCGGGCAGCCGTCGAGATCGAATTCCTTCACGAGGCCGGCCTCAAGGTAACGGCGGTAGGATTCGGTTAGGCTGCGCTCCTGATTGCAGAAAAGTTTCATGCGGAACGGCCGGCTGCCGGTCTGCGTCGCGTAGTAAACCTTAAAACGAATATTGTACGTGGACGGCGGCGGGGTGCGGTCGGCAAGCTTGATGATGCAAGCGTTGAGCTTGGCGGTCGGAATTTTGGTATCCAGACGCCGGTCGAGGGCGCGCGCCGATTTCAACATGCGGGCAATCTCGTGGCCGGTTAGTGCGGACACAAACATGACCGGGGCGCCGGGAGTGAAGAACAGTTTCTCGAACATCACCTTCTCGAAGTTTTCACGGTAGGCGCGTTCGGTTTCAAACCCGTCGACCGGCCCCTTGCGAAAACGATCGTGCACGAGATCCCATTTGTTGACGACGATCACAATGGGCTTGGCGGCCTTGATGATCTCGCCGGCGATAGCCTGGTCCTGGTGAGTCACGCCATCCAGCGCGTCGAGTACCATGAAGACCACGTCAGCCGTGTGAATCGCCTCAAGCGAACGTAGGCGTGAAAAATATTCCACGGACGAGGACAACTTCGTCGCGGCGCGAATACCGGCGGTGTCGATGAGACGGAACGGCCATTTTTTGCCCTCCCGGCTGGTGTAGATGAAGTCCAGTTCCACCGCGTCGCGCGTGGTGCCGG
>JANYDX010000252.1 GCA_025363395.1 Verrucomicrobiota bacterium | reverse complement strand
CGCCGTTACGGCCTCACCACTGAACAACTCAAGGCTGGTTCCTAACCGGCACGCCACCAATTTTTCCCCCGTGCTCACCCGTATCTTCAGCACGCTGACCTTGTGGACCGTCGTTCTCGCCAGCCTCTATTTTTTTGACGTTCACGCCGCCGTCGCACTGATCACGCTGCTCTCGGGTCTGACACTGTACGAATTTTATGGCATGACCGAAAAGATGGGCCTCCGCCCGTTCCGCTGGCTGGGCATCAGCGTGGGCGTGCTGATGACCGCCGCCCCGTTCTATCTCGATTATTTCTTCGACTTTCCCGGTGTGGACTTCGTGGAAGGCATTCCCCCCGGCCTGCTGGTTCTGACCTTGCTGATATCCTGCGGCCGCGCCCTCGGCGAACGCGATACCTCCAACCGGGTCGAGACGATCACGGCCACGGTGATCGGCGTCCTCTACATTCCGTTCCTGCTGCAGTTTCTCGTCGCCATCCTCATGCGCGACGCGGACAGCGCGGAGAACCTCACCCTGTGCCTCTGGGTGGTGGCAGTTTCAAAATTCTGTGATGTCGGCGCCCTGCTTACCGGCCTGGCCATCGGCCGGCACAAAATGGCCCCGAGCATCAGCCCGAAGAAAACCTGGGAAGGCGCGGTCGGCGGCGTGCTGATTTCCAGCGGCGTGGGCGCAACCATCGCTTTCTTCGCCGCCGAACACCTGCCTCTCTTCATGACCCCGCTGGTCGCCGCGCTGATCGCCGCGCCCCTCGCCATTGTCACCATCATCTCTGACCTGATCGAATCCGCGGTAAAACGACGCGCCGACACCAAGGATACGGGAGCACTCATTCCCGGCATCGGCGGCGCCTTCGATCTGACGGACAGTCTGATCCTGACCGCGCCCGTCGCGTATTTTATTTTCCTGTCTCTCGACCGATGGACTGCCTACGCCTCAACCCTGTAGGAGCGGCGGTAGCGAGCGAGCCCCGGGACCAAATAACGTCCGCGTGACCGTGCCACCCTTCATGCCCAAACGACGCATCGTTCTGCTCGGCGCCACCGGCTCCATCGGAGAAAGCACGCTCCGAGTCATCGGCGCCCAAAGCGACCGCCTCGAGCTGGTCGGCATCGCCGCGCATGGCAACCACCAGCGTCTCGCCGAAATCGCGCGGCAGCACGGCGTGCGTCACGTCGGTTTGTACCATGACGCCGCCTACACCGCGGCCCGGAGCGGAACCTCCTTTCCCGCGGGGACAAAATTTTATGGTGGCGCCACCGGGCTGGACGAATTGGCCACGCTCTCCGAGGCCGACACCGTCCTGATCGCCGTGGTGGGCACAGCGGGATTGCAACCCGCGCTGGCCGCGATCGCGGCGAAGAAAACCATCGCCCTCGCTTCGAAGGAGATTCTCGTGCTCGCCGGCAAGTTCATCATGAACGCCGCCCGGGCCAGCGGCAGCCGCTTGCTGCCCGTCGACAGCGAACACAACGCCGTTTTCCAGTGCCTCGAAGGCCACCGCACCAGTGAGGTGCGCCGGCTCGTCCTGACCGCTTCGGGCGGAGCCTTTCGCGACTGGCCGCTGGAAAAACTGGCGGATGTGACCCCCGCTGACGCGCTCAAACACCCCAACTGGGCCATGGGTCCAAAAATCACGGTGGACTCCGCCACGCTGGCCAACAAAGGCCTCGAATTAATCGAGGCCCAATGCCTGTTCGGACTGCAGGCCTCTCAATGTCAGGCGGTGCTGCATCTGCAAAGCACCGTGCACTGCCTCGTGGAGTTCACCGATGGCTCGCTGCTCGCGCAGCTCTGTCCCCCGTCGATGACATTTCCCATCCAGCACGCTTTGCTGTATCCGGATCGCGCGGCCACGGGCACCGATGCCGCGCTGCCGCTGGACCGGATTTTCTCTCTCGATTTCCGGCCGGTGGACGAAGCCCGATACCCTTGTCTTCGCCTGGCGCGCGAATCCATGAGCGCGGGAGGAGTCGCCCCCGCGGTTTTTAATGCCGCCAATGAAGTTGCCGTAGCGGCGTTTCTGCAAAACCGGGCGCCGTTTCTTGCGATTCCGCGGATTATTGAGCATACTCTGACCCAGGTTAACCCGGTTGAGCCCACCACGCTCGACCAGGTTCTGTCGGTTGACGCTGAAGCTCGGCGCGTTGCACAACACTTTCCTCTCTGATGTCGCCCAATCTTTCCCAATCCCTGTTCAGCAGTATTTGGTCGATCTTCCTGATCGTCCTGTTTTTCGGAGGCTCGATCTTCGTTCATGAGCTCGGACATTTTCTCGCGGCGCGGCGGCGCGGCGTAAAAGTCAGCCGGTTTTCCATCGGCTTCGGCCCCGCCATCTGGTCCCACAAAGCCAAGGACGGCGTCGAATACCGCCTGGCGTGGATTCCTCTCGGCGGCTATGTGGCCCTGCCCCAACTCGCCGCCATGTCGGCCATCGAGGGCGAGTCCGACCCGGACACCGCCAACCTGCCCCCCGTGAGTTACAGCACCCGGATGATCGTCTTTGTCGCGGGCGCATTTTTCAATATCCTCTTTGCTTTATTCCTGGCGAGCGTCCTGTGGGTCGTTGGCCAGCCGGTCGTGGAAGAGGAACAAAGCACGCGGATCGCCTTTGTGCGAAAAACCATTGAGTTGCCCAATGGCCAGATGGCAGACGGCCCGGCTTATATCGCCAAACTTCAAAATGGAGACAACCTCCTGTCCATCGACGGTAAATCCGTAAAAACCTTCTCGGACATCGGTCAGCTCGTCGCCTTGGGTCACGGCCGCAACGCGGAGGGAAAACCCAGCGTCAATGTTGAGTTTGAGCGCAACGGGAAGCGTGAGCAGGTAATATTGACACCCGAGCTGGTCGGCGCGGAAGGATTCCGCGACATCGGTATCGAGCCCGCCGCGAAAGTCACCGTGGCCGGCGTGCTGCCGGGAACACCTGCTGAAAAGGCCGGCCTGAAATCCCGCGACATCATCACGCAAGTGAACGGTCAAGCGGTCGAATACGTGAGCTTCATTTCAGATTATATGCGGACCAACGGTGGCATGCCCCTCAAGCTCACTTACCTGAGCGAAGGCAAATCCAACGAGGTCATGATTACCCCCGCGAAAGCCATCGATCCCGAAACCAAGGCCGAAGTCTATCGTCTCGGGGTGCAATTGCACGGCGGCTACACGGCCAAGACGATTCACACCCCACCGTTTGAACAAGTCTGGGACAAAGTGGTGTGGACGTGGCGCAATGTTCAGAGCGTGATCAGTCCCAGCTCAGACGTCGGCATCTCGAAATTGAGCGGACCGATCGGCATCGCCAGCCGGGTGAATCAATTCGCCCAGCTTGATTTCCGCCTCGTGCTTTGGTTCGTGATTTTCGTGAATGTTAATCTCGCGATCTTCAACCTGCTCCCAATTCCGGTTTTGGACGGCGGCCATATGTTTTTTGCCACCATGGCAAAGCTCCGCGGAAAGGATCTGCCGTTCAATGTGATCGCGACCATCCAAAGCGTGTTCATGGTCCTCCTGCTGACGATGATTCTCTACGTCAGTGTCTTTGATGTGCGCCGCATCCGGCGCGACTCCAAGGCCGACGCTCAGGCTCGGGAATCCGCCGCCGACCAAGCGAAGAAAACCCCGGCACCGGCCAAGCCGTAGCTAACAACTGCGGGACCGCCGCTTGCGCTGTGACGGATTTTGAGGCTGGCGCACGCCCCCGACCTCCCTTGATTCTCCGTTCATGTCCTACTGCGCCTCCCGTTATCACACTCTCCGCCGGCACACTGTTGAAGTGATGGTCGGCGGCATCGGCGTGGGCGGCACAAACCCCGTGCGCATCCAGTCGATGACAACCAGCGATACGCAGGACATCGACGCCACCCTCAGACAATCCATTGCGCTGGCCGAGGTCGGCTGTGAAATTATCCGCATCACCGCCCCCAACGTCGCGGCGGCCAAATGCCTCAAGGACATCCGGCTAAAATTTTCCGCGGCCGGCTTTAGTCACATCCCGCTCGTCGCCGACATTCATTTCCTCCCGTCCGCGGCGATGGAAGCGGTCGAACACGTGGAGAAAGTGCGCGTGAATCCCGGCAACTACGCCGACAAAAAGAAATTTGCCGTCAAGGAATACAGCGACGGGGACTACGATCTTGAATTGGAGCGCCTGCACGAATCGTTTTCCCCGCTGGTGAAACGCAGCAAGGAACTGGGCCGCGCCATGCGCATCGGCACCAACCACGGTTCGCTCTCCGACCGCATCATGAACCGCTACGGCGACACGCCGCTCGGCATGGTGGAAAGCGCCCTCGAATTTCTCCGCATTGCCCGCGCCCATGACTATCAGGCCATCATACTCTCGATGAAGGCGAGCAATCCCAAGGTCATGATCCAGGCGTACCGCCTGCTGGTGGAGCGCATGCAGCGCGAGGACATGCATTACCCCCTCCATCTCGGCGTGACCGAGGCAGGCGACGGCGAGGATGGCCGCATCAAATCCGCCATCGGCATCGGCAGCCTCCTGCTCGACGGACTCGGTGACACCATCCGCGTTTCGCTCACCGAGGATTCCGTTTATGAAATTCCGGTGGCCCGCGCCATCGCCGAAAAAGCCATGTCGCTCTGGCATTCCGCGCCGGGCGGAATGACGAAGGACGAAGGCCAAACCTCCGGGACCGCAGCTGCTCCCCGTTCGTCATCCGCCATTCGTCATTTCGAATCGCCAACCGATTCCATCGACCCGTTTCATTTTTCGCGCCGCGAACCCGCCCGGCTCCAACTTTCCGCCGACTGTGTCGTCGGTCCCGAGCAACCACCACGCGTCATCGTGCGAACCTTGCTGGCCGATCTGGGCGAGGCCGTAAAACAATTCGCTGCTCCGCGTCTCATCGATACTCCGGCCGAGGGAGTGCTGGTGGAGATAGGTTCGAGCGCCGACCTCGCGAAACTGGCGGCCATCACAACGGAGATAAAATTACCGGTGAAGTTTTTGGCCTTGGAGCTGGGCGCCAGCCTCACTCCCGCCGAATTGAAACCATTTCTATCGTCCAGTGCAGTGCGGGTATTGCTTGTGCGCCGGTTCAGTGTCGGCGAAATTTCGTTGCTGGCAGAATTCGTCACTCTGGTCCGCCAGCATGGACATTTCCTCGCGCTCGAAATTGCGCTGGAGGATTTCAGCGCACATGAAGCGGGGCTGCGTGAGTTGGGGAAGGCGAACCTCGTGTTCACTCTCGCAAGCCGCAGCGCAAACGCCGTCGCGGCGCATGCGACCGGGGCTTATCGCCGCTTGCTCGAGTGCCTGAAAACCGCGGAGCTAAACGCGCCAATCTGGATTCGCAACACGACGGCCACCGCCCTGCACGGGGACAATAGTTTTCTCTCGAAGCTGCTCGAAGCAAGTTTCCTCACCGGCAGCCTGCTCTGCGACGGCGTCGGGGACTTGGTGAGCATCGAAACCGAGACCGATGTCACCCGAGCGACCAAACTCGCCTACAATGTCCTCCAGGGCGCGGGCGCGCGGATTTCCAAGACGGAATTTGTCGCGTGCCCCAGCTGCGGCCGGACGCTTTTCGATTTGCAGTCCACCACGCAGCGCATCCGTGCGCAGACCGGTCACCTCAAAGGCGTGAAGATCGCCATCATGGGCTGCATCGTGAATGGCCCCGGCGAAATGGCGGATGCAGATTTCGGCTACGTGGGCGGCGCCCCGGGCAAGATCAATCTCTACGTCGGCAAAAACTGCGTGCAGTATAATATTCCCCAAGCCGAGGCCGATGCGCGCCTCGTCGCCCTGATCCGGGAGCACGGCAAGTGGGCCGATCCCGAACCGCATCAGCTCGCGAACGCCTGAGCGCGGGTTCCCCCGGACCCGGACCACCACACTGCCGCTGGCAGCTTGACCCCTGAACTCCGGCCACGGCGTTCATTAGTGGATTTTTTTTCGCCTGAGGACTGGGGAAGACGGTGACTCCGAGGAGAAATCGAACCCGCGGCCCGCATTCCATTTCGCAACATAAAAATCGGAAAAGTTATGCGCGAAAAAGGTGTGAACAAGATGTCGGAAAGTTGCGCTTGAAAGACATTTTTTGATTCACGTTATTCGCAAAGTAATTTTTAACTTTCTGTCTCTCGACCGTTCCTTGCCAATTTCGCCGCGCCCCTCCTACCCCAGCTCTCCCAGGGATGTCCCTACACGCTGGCCACAAATCACTTTGCCAAGCAGCCGCCCGCTGCAACCGCAGTGGTGGCCTGAGTCCCAATTTTCCCTTTGGAGCAGTGGTAATGAGACAGGCAAAGCGGACGTTGTCGCAAATGCAGTTGCCGAGGTGTGAATAAACCGCCCCTATCCGCTCCGTCCATGCCCCAATCCACCCTCCAGACCAGTCTCTGGGAAACCGTCAAATGCGACCTCAAGGAACTGTTCCCGGAGGACGTGTTTCAAATGTGGTTTGAGCCGCTGGTGTGCTTGGAAACCGGCGAAGACACGCTGACGCTGGGTGTCCCCAACGATTTTGCCGCCATCTGGATTCACGATAACTACCTCGATCTGATTTCGCAGCGTCTGCGCCTGGCCGCGGGCAGGATGGTCCACACCTCACTGAAAAAGCTGGAAAACACCGCCGGCACCACGGCGTCCCGTGCGCCCATGGGCGATGGCAAAAGCAAGAGCGTGGCCCCGATGAAACGTCCGGCGGTCCGCTATGATGAGCGCATGGCCGCCGCCAGCTCACTCAATCCGCGCAACACCTTCGAGACCTTTGTCGTCGGCGCGAACAACCAGCTCGCCCACGCCGCCTCCCTCGCTGTCGCCCAAGCCCCCGCCCAAGCTTACAATCCCCTCTTCCTCCACGGTTCGACCGGTCTCGGCAAGACCCACCTGATGCACGCCATCGGCCACAGCATCCTCCAGCGTAACCCCGAGGCCAAGGTGGCGTACCTCTCCACGGAAAAATTCACCAATGAATACATCCACGCCATTCAGGAGAACGCCCTCACCAAATTCCGCCAGCGCTACCGCAACGTGGATGTCCTCCTGGTCGACGACGTGCAGTTCCTCGCCGGCAAGGAACGCATCCAGGAGGAATTTTTCCACACCTTCAACGACCTCTTCGAGTCGCAAAAACAAATCATCATTTCCAGCGACCGCCCCGTGGCGGAAATCGCGACGCTGGAAGCCCGGCTCGTTTCCCGGTTCCAATGGGGCCTGTCCGCCGACATCCAGTCGCCCGACTTCGAGACCCGCGTCGCCATCCTGAAGACCAAGGCGGCCACGCACAAGATCGACCTCCCCATGCCCGTGATTGAGTTCATGGCGCAGCACATTTCGAAAA
>JANYDX010000199.1 GCA_025363395.1 Verrucomicrobiota bacterium | reverse complement strand
TGCCCCTGCGGTTCCGGCAAGAAGTTCAAGCACTGCCACGGGGCGCTGATCTAGCGCCCGCCCCCGGGAGCCCGCGATGAAGATCATCGTCGTCGGCGCCGGGATCGGCGGGCTCAGCCTGGCGCTCAGCCTGCATGCGGCGGGGATCGAGGCGCAGGTCCACGAGGCCGTTCCGGAGCTGAAGCCGCTCGGCGTGGGGAACTGAAGGCCTCCTGCAGCGCGCCGTCGAACGTGTGGATTTCCTTCACCGTCGTCACCAAACCGGCGGGTAGCGCCATCACCTTCTGGCCCACTTTGACAATCCCGCCGGCGATCTGGCCGGAGAAACCGCGGAAGTCGTGCAGCTGGGCGTCCTGTGGATCATTCGGGCGGTTGACCCACTGCACGGGGAGACGGAAGCCATTCAAATTCCAATCGCTGCCGATATGGATCGTCTCGAGGTAGCCGAGCAAGGGCGGACCGGGATACCACGGCGTGTTGACCGAGGCGGTGACAACGTTGTCGCCGTTGAGCGCGCTGAGCGGGATGAATTTGACGTCCTTCAGGTCGAGCCGCGGAAGAAATTCCTCGAACTGCGCGCGGATTTCCTTGAAGCGAGCCTCGCTCCAGCCGACGAGATCCATCTTGTTCACGGCGACGATGAGATGGGGAATGCGCAACAGCGAGGCGATCGCGGTGTGGCGGCGGCTCTGTTCGATGACACCAAGACGCGCGTCGACGAGGACGATGGAGACGTTGGCGTTGCTCGCGCCGGTGACCATATTGCGCGTGTACTGGATGTGGCCGGGAGTATCCGCGATGATAAACTTCCGGCGCGGTGTGGCGAAGTAGCGGTAGGCGACGTCGATGGTGATGCCCTGTTCGCGCTCGGCGCGCAGGCCGTCGGTGAGATTGGCGAGATTGATCTGGCCCCCGCCGGTGATGTCGGCGGAACGCTCAAGCGCCTCAATCTGATCCTCCATGAGCGATTTGGAATCGTAGAGCAGGCGGCCGATCAGCGTGGACTTGCCGTCGTCGACACTGCCGCAGGTGTTGAAGCGGAGGATGTCAACCGGAAGTGGAGCTGCAGCGCGCGCGGAAGTTGCGGAAAATTCGGACGAGGAGGATGAGGGAGAGGCGACCACGGGTGTGTTTGAAAAGGAGAGAAGCGGAAGGAGTGCGGTACGGTTTAAAAATAACCGGCTTTCTTGCGGTCTTCCATGGCGGCCTCGGAGGACTTATCGTCGGCGCGCGAGCCGCGTTCGGTCACGCGGGCGGCGGCGATTTCGGCGATGATGTCATCGACGGTGGTGGCGGGTGATTCAACGCAGCCGGTGCTGATGATATCGCCGATGGTGCGGACGCGCACCACGAGATCGCGGATTTCCTCGCGCGGCTTGGGTGGCACGAGCGAATTGACGGGGAGCCACTGGCCGTTGCGGCGCACGCACTGGCGTTTGTGGCTGAAATAGATGCTGGGCACTTCCAGTTTTTCGCGACGGATATATTCCCACACGTCCATCTCGGTCCAATTGCTCAGGGGGAACACGCGCATGTTCTCCCCGGGATTGAGGCGGCCGTTGTAGAGATTCCAGATTTCGGGGCGCTGGTTTTTAGGGTCCCACTGACCGAAGCTGTCGCGGTAACTGAAGAAACGTTCCTTGGCGCGGGCTTTTTCCTCGTCGCGGCGCGCGCCGCCGATGCAGCAGTCAAAGCGAAATTCCTCAATGGCCGCCAGCAGCACGGGAATTTGCAGGCGGTTGCGGCTGATCTCGCCGGGGGCGGGTTGCACGGTGCCGTTGGCGATGGCGTCCTCGACCTTGCGGACGATGAGTTTGCCGTTGAGTTCCTTGGCACGACGGTCGCGGAATTCGTTCAGCTCCGGGAAATGGTGGCCGGTGTCGACATTGAGCAACGGGGTCGGCAGGTCGGACGGGCGAAATGCCTTTTCGGCGAGCCGCAGGAGGCAGATCGAATCCTTGCCGCCGGAAAACAGCAGGGCGGGGCGTTCAAATTCGCCCGCGACTTCGCGCATGATGTGAATGGCCTCGGTTTCGAGATGCTGGAGATGATCGAGATGGTAGGAAGTCACGGAAATATTTTCTTCGGTGCGAGCCAAAGGCCGGTTCAAGAAGCCGCGATCGCCGCGGCTTTGCCCCACGCGGCGTGAAGGCCGCATTCACGTTTTTCGTCCGCCTTCGCGGGATCAAAGTAATCCCATTCGTTCGGCAGCTGGTTCGCCTCAAGATAAGCGTCGAGTTCGGCGTCGCTGTAGTAAAAAAATGGACTTACCTTCAATGCACCGAAGTTAGCGTCCTGGGAAAGAATGTCCAAACCGGCGCGGTTGGGGTTTTGCACTTTACGCAAGGCGGTGATCCAGACGGTCGGGGCGAGTTCGCGCATGCCGCGCTGAAAAGGCTCCAGTTTCATGACGGCGCTGAATTTTTTCAGGCCGGCTTCGTCCTCGGTGGTCGGGATCGGGCCGTGGATTGCATCGCGATGGGCGGGCGTCATGCGCGGGAGGTAGGGTTTGAGATTGAGCCCGAGCCGCGTGCGCAATTCCTCGGCGTGCTTGTAGGTCGCCGGCCGGTTGTAGCCGTGGTCAACCCAGAGCACGGGAATGTCGGCCTGGGCCTGCACTGCGAGATGCAGAATCGCGGCTTCGTACGGACGGAAGTTGGTCGAGACCAGCGCGCGTCCACCGGCCTGGGCGATTGCCCAGCGGACGATTTCCAGCGGTGATTTGGTGCGCAGTTCGGCGTTCTTTTGCGTGAGTTCGGCGTCGGTCATATCAGGAGGTGGATGGCGCAGGGGCGGGATTCGCGGCGGCGGCGGCCGCAGCAGCGGCTTGGGCTTCGGGCAATATCACTCGCGAGCAAAAATCTCCGAAGCGCTCGGTGGCGACGCGTTCGTTTTTCCAGCGCGCGAACAGCGGGCGGAGTTCAGCTTCGATTTCCGGATCCTTGACGGTCTCCTTGAAGACGCGGTTCAAGCGGGTGCCGGCGGCATTGCCGCCGAGCCAAAGCTGGTAACGCCCCGGCGCTTTGCCGACGAACGCGATTTCGGCCATGTAGGGCCGGGCGCAGCCGTTGGGGCAGCCCGTGGAGCGGATGATGATTTCCTCGCCGCCCAAGCCGAGTTCGCCGCCGAGTTTTTCGATGCGATCAATGAGGGCCGGGAGCATGCGCTCGGATTCGGCGAGACCCAGTCCGCACGTGGGCATGGAAGGGCACGCCATCGAAGCTGCGTGAAGGACACTGGCCTGCTGGTCGACCTTGACGCCGTGCGAGGCGAGCAAGGCGGTGATGCCGGCGCGGTCCGAATCCGGGATGTTGGCGAGAATGACGTTCTGGTTGCCCGAGAGGCGGAACTCGACGCCGGGAAATTTCTCGGCGACTTGGCGCAGCGCGGTTTTCTGCGCGTGGCCGGTCACATCCTTGATGCGGCCGGTTTCGACGAAGAGCGTGAGGAACATCTTGCCGTCGACCGCGCGGTGCCAGCCGTAGAGGTCGCCGGTCGAGGTGAATTCGTAACGGCGCACACCGCTGAGTACATTGTTGGTCCGGCGATTAATTTCGGCGGTCATCCAGACGACCCCGCGCTCTTCGACCACGTATTTGAGGCGCGCGTGCTTGCGGTTGGTGCGGTCGCCGAAATCGCGGTGGATGGTGAGGACGGCTTTCGCGACATCGATCAGGTGTTCGGGGCGGAAGAAACCGACCACGTCCGCGATGCGCGGGTAAGTCTGGACGTTGTTGTGACTGCGGCCCAAGCCGCCGCCGACCGCGAGATTGTAGCCGATGAGCTGGTCGTTTTCGACGACGGCGATGAAGCCGAGGTCGTTGGTGAAGATATCCATGTCGTTCACCGGCGGGATGACGAAGGACACTTTGAATTTGCGCGGCAAGTAAGTGCGACCGTAAAGCGGATCCACGAAATCCTTGTTGGCCGGCTCGTCGAGTTTCAGCTGCACGCCTTCGATCCAGATTGAATGGTACGAGGGCGTCTGGGGCGCGAGCGCCTCCATGACTCTTACGCTATCCGCATAAACCTGTTCGCGGGCCTTGGTGTAGGCCGGGGTGGGCGAGGCGGTGACGTTGCGATTGACGTCGCCGCAAGCCGCCAGGGTCGAGAGCAGGGACTCGTTGATTTTTTTGATCAGGGCGCGCAGGCCGGATTTTAGGACGCCGTGAAACTGAATGCTCTGACGCGTCGTGACGCGGAGCGTGTTGTTGCCGTACTGGGTCGCGAGATCATCGAAGGTAATCCACTGCGGGGCGGTCATGACGCCGCCGGGGATGCGTCCGCGGATCATCATCATGTACTTCTTGCCGGTCTTGCGCAGATCGCGGTCATCCTGTTGATAGATGCCGTGGAACTTCATGAACTGCTCATCGTCTGCCGAAAAGTGGTCCAAGGCAGTGTCGGCCAACGTCGTGGCCAACGCGCCGGACAACGTGGGGTCGTTCTGCTTGAGAACCTCGTTCTTATTTACTGGAGCTGTTTGGGTTTCGGACATAACTGAGAGAAGGCTTGCACCTGTTAGGCAACGGGTAAAGTATAAAAGATGTCATATCCACTAAAGTAGTCATGATTGATTTAAAGCCGTCATCTTCAAATGGTTTTGTCTGGCTCGTCGGAGCCGGGCCGGGTGCGGCTGATCTCATCACGGTGCGGGGGCTCAAGTTGCTCCAAGACGCTGAAGCCGTCGTGTACGATGAACTGGTTAATCGTGCCCTATTGGATAACTGCCCGGCAAAGTGCGAGTTGCATGCGGTGGGAAAACGCGCCGGCAGCCATAGCGCGAGCCAGGGTGAGATCAATGACCTGTTGGTTTCCCTCGCGAAGGCGGGACGGAGGGTGGTACGGCTTAAAGGCGGCGATCCGATGGTTTTTGGGCGGGCTGGTGAAGAGATCGAAGCGTTGCGGGCGGCTGGTTTGCCTTTCGCCATCGTGCCGGGGGTGACGGCGGCCACGGCTTCGGGCGCGGTGGCGGAGTTGCCCTTGACTCATCGCGACTATTCCTCGGCCGTGATTTTCATCACGGGCCATCAATGTGCGGCCAACACGTCCGCCCTCGATTGGGGCGCGCTGGCCAAGCTGCGGGCGACGCTGTGCTTTTATATGGGCGTGCGACGCCTGCCGGAAATCGCGCGCAATCTGCTGGGTCACGGCATGTCGGCGGATATGCCGCTGGCAGTGGTCAGCGAGGCGACGTTGCCGACGCAACTAGTGCTCATCGGCACGTTGAGGGACGCTGAAAAACTTTCCGCCGGACTCGCGGGGCAGCCGGCGCTGGTGGTGATTGGCGAAGTCGTGCGGTTGTCGAGTTTCGCCACGGACCTGCCGCAATTGCACGCGCAGGCGATCACCAGGTAGGGCGCGGACTCCGTTCCGCGTCGCTCAGCGGCGAAGGGACTCGCCACCCTATCCAGCAGCTGCCCGCCAGCGATCCGCCAGAATATCGATGAGCAAGGGATGTTCGGCGACGAGTTTGGTCATCACGGTGCGCAAACCCGGATGAGCCGCCTCCGCTGCGCGGCAAATTTCCGCGACATCGCCGGCCGGACCGGCGTGGCGTCCGGGCAGGAGAAACTGCATTGCGACGATCACGCGGCTCTCCGACCACGGCGGGGTCGCGAGCAGCTTCGCCAGCAACGGGTCGCAAAAATCATAGGTCGGGTCGGGCCGGCGTTCCATGCTGCAAGCCGACACGGTCGTAACGATCGAACCCAATTGATCCGCGAGTTGCCGCGCCAGCTGATTGCGCACCTTGGTGACCGGCGCAACCGGACTGCCGTGATCCACCAGCGCGACGCGAACCGGCGCCGCCTGGGACGAATCGATTTCGGCCCGCACCTGATCGGCGAGGATGCGGGCGAGCCGGTCGTCGGCGGACGCGTGCAGGTGCGGGGCGACCGCGACGTGCAAATCGGGGAATTTTTTCCGCAGCCGGGGAAGATTGTCCGGCAGATAAACCGTCAGCGCCTGGCTCGGCCCGAAAAAAAGTGGCAGGACAATGAAATGATTCCGGCCTTCCGCCAGCCGGCGTTCGAGTGCCGGAAATAAAATTTCCGCGGGCCGGCCGCCGAGCAGCGGTGGGTCGATGCCGGAAGAGTGGAGCAACGACACTGGTTCCACGGGTTGCTGCAAACGCTCGCCAAGTCTGGCCGCCAGCTCGCGCAGCGCCAGTGTGGCCGCGGGCTGCAGTGAGCCGTTGTCGACGAGCAGGGTCAGGGGGCCGGTGGACATCAGGGCAAATTATTCGAGCCCGGTCACATTGACGTCGTTCGCGTAGTCGATGGTGAATTTCACGGTAAGCTCTCGCTTCTCGCCAGGCTTCAGGTCGAGGGTCCACTTCAGCGTGCCTTCGTCGGTTGGCTTCACGTCCTTGGCGTCGGGGGAGAGCAGCTTCACGGTGATTTTCTCGTTGCGGGAGAGCGGCACCTGGTCGGCGACGATCACGCGCTCGGCGGTCTTTTTGTTGTTCTGGATCGTGATGAGGTATTCGTAGGTGATGCGCTTGCCGGAGTTGGTCAGGCCGGTGTCCTCGGTGAATTTCTGCACGCGCTTGTGTTTCACGCTGATCCCTTCGTCCGCGCCGAGGGCGAGGTCGAATTTCTCACCGGACATCACCGTGCGCAGGCCGCTGGTGGCGACAAACGTACCGTCGAGAAATACATTCATCGCACCGGCGAGCAGCGGGAACTCGGATGTGTTGACCACTTTTGTCGTCAGGAAAGCGGTGGCGAGGCGCTTGGGCACGGTGAGGTATTCCGGCTGGGCGGTGAGCTTGACGCTCGTGATTGGCACTTTTTGCGGGGAATTATCGCTGGGCACGCTGGCACTGGTCGCAATCTTGAACGAGGCGCTGGTCGCGCCCGCCTCGATGGTGGCGGTGGCCATTTCGGCGTCTTTGACTTCCATGGCCCCGCCGTCGGCGTAGTTGGTCAGGCTTTGCATGTTCACCATCCCGCCGGCTGCGGCCGGGGCATTCGCGGATTTCATGGTCATTTCCCGCCGGCGGTCGTTCTCGGCCTGCTGGCGGAGCAGGACTGGATTGAACACGTCAATATTCCACACGCTCAGCACGGGAGCGGCGCCACCGAGGCCGGGCCGCGCGGTGGAAAGGGTGAGCGCGACATCCTTCCAATCTTCGCCGGTGCTCTGGCGGACGATGCCGAAATAGCCGAGCGCCACGGCGCGTTCGCTGCTGAAGACGCGGGCGTCATAGCTGGGTGACCAACTGGCGCCGGGGACGGCGTAGGAGAGAGCGACCTCGAGATTGCCCGCCTGCGCTGCGGACACGCGCACGGTGACGCTCTTGTATCCGCGCCCGCCGGCACCGCGCAGCTCGTTGAGCTGGTTTTGCACGGTGGTCATTTTGGTCTGCAAATCCGTGCGCTGTTCGTCGAGAGTGGCGCGCTCGGCGACGAGCTTCGATTTTTGTTCGGTCAGGTAAGTGAGAGAACTGGTGAATTGATTGAGCTCGGGCCGGGGCACATCCTTCGTCGGCGGGGCGAAGAGCGCGGCTTCCATCCGGTCGAGCATGCTGCCCTGCGCCTGGAGAATGCCGCTGCGGTCGTCGAGGCCGCGCACTTGTTTGGCGAACCCCTTCAACTGGTCCTCAAGTTCCTTTACGCGGGCGTTCGGCGTGAAGTCCACGTAAGTCTGTTTCGCGCTGACATCGAGGATGAGCGCCTGGGCGGTGCCCTTGCCGCTGACCTGGAGTGAACGTTCGTTGAGGGCTTCCGGCAGATTGGCGAAAACCAGTTCCGCCGTTCCGCCGGTCAGATCGACCGAGGCGCTTCGGGTGACGACCGCGCGATCAGTGTAAACGGTGACGGCGGAGAGGGTGGAATTAAGTGGAGCGGCGCGAAGCGCGAAGGGCAGGAACGCAAGAGCGGCGGACAGAAGGTGATAAATTTTCATGGAATAATTTAGGCTGAGCGAAGGCTAAGACGTGACACGGCGGATTTTCTTAGAGGCCTGCTTAGACTGATATTCACCAGTCATCGGTGCGAAAAGGTGCCGCGGGCAGACCGGCGCCGTTGTAAAGTGAAACGATTGGGCTGTTGGTCCACGCATAACGCAACGCGACCGGCTCGCGCACTTCCGCGGCTGAAACCACCACCGTGCGGCCGTGGATTTGCGCGATGGCCGCATGAAAAACCTTATCGGCGCCAGCCAGTTCAAAACCGCTCGCTGGAGGTACGCGCAAGACGAGACCCTCGGCGTGGGTGAAGGTGGCGCGCATTGCCGGGCCATCCCGGGCGGCGGATTGAAACACCGGCCCGGTCCCTTCCCCTGGCAGGTGGTAAGCGTTGGCTTCGGCCACGCGCGCGAGCCGTTCGCCCACCGGTTGTTTGTCGGTCGGGTGAAGGTTGTTGGGTTCCCCCACGTCGATGGTGATGGCGACACCGGTGTTGGGCAAAGTGAGCGCGGCGTTTTGGGCTTCGCGCAATTCGGCCCATTTGCGGCCAGCCGGCTCGCCGTCGGCGTAATTGGGCAGTTGCACAAACAGAAACGGGAAATCGCCCTGGCCCCAGGATTTTCGCCAGTCGCGAATCATCGTGGGAAAAAGCTCCGCGTATTCGCCGGCGCGACCGACGTTCGATTCGCCCTGATACCACAGCACGCCGCGCAGGGCATAGGGCGCGAGCGGCGCAATCATGCCATTGTACAATGCGCCGGGCGCATAGGCCGAACCCGGGCCCACCGGTGGATGCGGCCAGGGCAGTGAGTTTGGTTTGCCGGTGGCGCGATGTTCGTCGTCTGCCTTGCGCCACGCGGCGTCGAGTGCAGGATACTCGGCCTGCTTCTGCGGGAATACTTTTAGGGCTGCCTGCCACTCGGCATCAAAGCGCGGCCACGCTTTGGTCACCCGCAAGGCAGGTTCGGCGATCCAGGATTCGATGGGGGTGCCGCCCCAAGAACTGTGAATGATGCCGACGGGCACCTTGAGTTTTTGAGACAGTTCTCTCGCAAAAAAATAGGCGACGGCGGAAAAACCGCCGGCGGTTTCGGGCGTTGCGGTTTGCCAGCCGCTGGTTTTGGCCGCGTCGGCGGGCAGGTCGGAAGGGGAGTGCTCGATCTTTACATGGCGGATGAGCGGAGAGTTCGCGCTCGCCACCACTTCCTTGCCTTGGCGCGCCTGATTCAGCGGCCATTCCATGTTCGACTGGCCTGAAGCCAGCCAGACTTCACCGACGACGACATCACGCAGCACGACGGTCTTCTGACCGGAGCCAATGGATAGTTCTGCGCCTTCCGTTTCGGCGGGCATTGGCGCGAGTCGCACCGACCATCGTCCGTCAGCGCCGACAGTGGCCTGGTGTTTTTGTCCGCGAAAAGTGACCGTGATGGTTTCGCCGGTGGTGCCCCGACCCCAGACGGGCACGGGCAGATCGCGTTGGAGCACGGCGTGATCGGTGAAGGCCGGAGCGAGCATGACATCAGCGGGGCAGGACAGGGCAGTGAGGGTGGCAAACACGACAATGGTCGCGCCCGGGATTAAACGGCGGCAGGGGTTCATGGGAAGCATCAGCATTTGACTGCCATCAAGCGCATGCGGCAACACACATTTGTGCGGCCAGCCAATCCGCATTTGCTTCTCCGTGAGTGGCGTGTTTTGTCCCTGCCACCATGTTATTCCATTGTGTCTACTTCTGGTTGAAATCCGATCTTACTCCCGCCCAGCGTGCGGAATTTCAGCGCGGTGTTGAAACGCTCGCCGGCATCAAGTCCGTCGAAAAAGTTTCCATTGGCGTGCCTGCCGCCACGACGCGGCGTCCGATGATTGATCACAGCTACGATGTCGCCCTGATTGTGGAGTGTCGCGATGTGGCGGCCGAGGCGGCGTACCAGATCGATCCCATCCACCTGGAGTTCGTGGAAAAATGTAAGCATCTCTGGACAAAGGTTCAGATCTACGACTCGCAGTGAAATCTTCCTGCCGTGCCCGCGCTCTCCGGACAAGTGGTGGTCATTACCGGTGCCTCGTCGGGCATTGGTGAAGCGACCGCACGACGGCTGGCGCGGGCTGGATCTAAACTGGTTTTGGCGGCGCGGCGGCTGGACCGGTTGGAAGCACTCGCGCGCGAACTCGATCCGACAGGTGCCAGCATTCTGGCGGTGCCCGGGGATATCACGGACGATACCGACCGCCGGCGCCTCGTCGCCGAGGCGCTGAAAAAATTCGGCCGGATCGATGCGCTGGTGAACAACGCGGGCTACGGCACGCGGGGGGCGCTGGAAATGGTTCCGGTCGACGCGATCCGCAGCAACTTCGAGACCAATGTTTTTTCGCTCCTCGCCCTGACCCAGCTGGCGGTGCCGCAGATGCGGGAGCGGGGCAGCGGTTGCATCGTCAACATCGGCTCGGTCGCGGGCCGAATCGCCCGTCCGCTTTCCTCGATTTATGATGCGACGAAACATGCGCTGGAGGCGTTCACTGACGGATTGCGCGGTGAATTGCAGCCATTTGGCGTGCGTGTCACGCTGATCCGCCCCGGATTTATCAAAACCGAATTCATCGCCGCCGCCGACAAGGCCTCCGATGAATATCTCGCGAACATCGGACCCTACGCGCCGTTTTGGGAAGACTCCCGCGCCGGGGTGCAAAAGCTGCGACGCGTGGCGGGTGTGCCGGACGACATCGCAAAGCTGGTGGAATGCGCGCTCCGCTCGGACAATCCCGCGCCGCGATACAGCGGACCCTTTCACGCCAAGATTTTTTTGCTGCTTAAGTGGCTGCTGCCTGACCGGCTGTTTGAGTTTGCGCTCAGGTTAAAGAAATAAGGTGGGGCTGCAAGGGGGGGGCGGTTATCCTGACGGAGTCCCGGGCCCGCAAAGCCCGACCTAAAGGCGGAACTCCGCGGGCACCGTAATCTACTGGATGCCTTAAGCCGGGGGTCGGAGACGGCGCGAAAATCCTGAGCGGCGCGTTAAAGGATATAGCGCCCCGCCTTTTTAGACGCGATATTGGCGGGTCCATGCCTTTTTGGCCCCGGCCCCCCGCCAATTCGTCCCGACCTGCCGGCAATTCGCCCCTCGGGTGTTTACGGAACGCGAAACGTGGTCTTTGGTCCATCCATAGAGCGAGGGGGTCGTTCCTCGCCCGTCTGATGGAGAAGGTAAGCGGCGCCGGGGGGCGTTAGTTTACCAAAAAATACCCGCTCAAAAGGCGGGTCATTTTTTTTGTCAAGGGCGCGGCGCTCACGCGGTTTTATTCGGCAGCTTAAAAGCGCCACTCTTCAGAACACATTGCTGTGGCATCGTGGTCACCTGAAAATCACGGCAGTTCGCCCCGATAGATCAGCAGTCTGTCCCGCCGGTGTTTTCAACCGGGGGAAACTCCTCACGGTTTCGCACTCAGTCGCTCGCCGGGTAATACCTATTATCTGCGTGCGTTAAGTTCCGACACCTACAAACCCACGATGCAAACCTCAGTCACCACCCGTTCACTCACCCCTTTCCTGGCCCTGGCCAGGAAGCATATCGCCGCCGTCGCCCTGACCGCGGCTTTTGTTTTATCCTCCACCGAGGCTCATGCCCAAGGCTGCGTGGCCGCACACGGCAGTGGAGTTGGCGGACCTACGAGCGAAGTCGCTCCAGCTAACTCTTGGGAACTTTCGGTTTCCTACCGCTGGTTTGAATCTGACCGTCACTATGTCGGTACGGCTTACCAACCCCAGCGCGCGATTAATGGCGACCAAGTCATCAATCGCTCCAATTTCACCGACCTGAACGTCAACTACACAATTTCGTCGCGCTACAGCGTGTCGCTGACCGTACCGTATGTTAATCACGATCGCTCGCAGACCCTGAAAAAAAATGGCGTGGTCTTTCAGCGCTATCACACCCAGTCGTCCGGCTTGGCCGACATCAGCGTCGTGGGGAATGCATGGGTCTTTGAGCCCACGTCCGCGACCAAGGGCAACATCCAGCTCGGCTTCGGTTTCTCCCTGCCGACGGGTAAGGACGATGTGCGTGACACCTTCCAGACTTACAACGCAACGCTTGACCAGGTTCTCGGCGTGGAGAAAACCGTCGACCAGTCGATTCAGCCCGGCATTGGTAGCTATGGCATTATCCTAAGCGCTTCAGGTTATCGTCAGCTCGGCGCGGGCTTCACCGGTTATGCCAATGCTGTCTATACGATTACGCCCAAGGAGACGAATGGCGTCCCCACCTTTCGCTCCAGTGTGTATGAAAGCGTGATGTCGGTTGCAGATACGTATCTGGGTCGCACCGGCGTGGAATACGCTTTTGGCGGCGCATCCGGCGTGTCGCTCAGCTTGGGTCTTCGCGTCGAAGGCGTGGCGGTGTACGACTTGATTGGCGGGAGCAAGGGATTTCGCCGTCCCGGCTATTCGGTGGCGATTGAGCCCGGCATTAGCATTAACCGGCCGAAATGGTCCATGCGCTTCTATGTGCCATACGCCATTCAGCGCGACCGCCTGCAAAGCGTCCCTGACAAGCAGAGATCCGCTGCAACCGGTGTGTACAGTCAGGGCGATGCAGCGTTTGCAAATTATCTGATCGCGTGGAGTTTTAGCTATAAGCTTTGAGCTCGCGGATGGACTGGGTTCGCTGAATTAATTTGGCAGACCCCGACGGCGGCGATTTTCGCCGCCGTCTCTTTTGTTTCACCACGCTGGCAGCACAATCACGCTTGCCGCCATTCCATGACGTCAGCCCCGACCTCGTTCCGCTCCACACCGGCTACGGCCTCTCTCAACTACGGTCCGGTCGCATTCCTCCTGTTTGTGTCCGGTGCGATTGCCCTGGTGTATGAGATTGTGTGGCAGAGGCAATTTGCGCTTTTGTTAGGTTCCGCCGCGCCCGCGACCGCGGCGGTGCTGGCTGGATATTTCGCGGGGTTGGGTGCGGGGGCCTTTGCTGTTGGCCACTTCGCCACGCGCTGGTCGCGTCCGTTGCGGGCTTACGCGGCGCTCGAACTGGCCGTGGGCTTGGGCGTGTTGCTGGTTGCACCGCTATTGTCTTGTTTCGAACAGGCCTATCCCTGGCTGTTTGAATTGCTCTCGGGCCGGCCGGGATTGTTTCTGGTCGTCAGGACGGCGGTCGTTTTCCTCGCCGTGTTGGTTCCGACTTTCTGCATGGGGGGAACGCTGCCTTTGCTGGGTGCATTGGTTGACCGCGGACAGAGGCAATTGGGCCGGACGGCGGGATGGCTGTATGTGGTGAACACCGCCGGCGCGGGCTTGGGGGCGCTGGCCGTGCCGTTTTTTTTGCTTCCTCAACTGGGATTGACCAGGAGCGTTTGGTTATGCGCGGCGATCAATGGTGCGTTATCGATCGCCGCCTGGCTCTTGGACCGGCGGATGGGGCCGGCCTCAAGTGCACCGCCTTCTCTCCTGGTGGGAATTAAGAAAGATCGATCCCCGAAGAAAGCGACCACCCCGGCCCGACACCAGACCTGCGGACTGCTGGCCTTGATCTCAGGCGTCGTGACTTTCGCGTTGCAGGTGCTGTGGAATCGCGCGTTCGCACAAATTCACGAAAACTCGATGTATTCTTTTTCGGTGATCGTGTCGGTGGTCATCTTTTCCTTGGCGCTCGGCGCGCAGCTGGCGCGTCTCGGCCTGAGGAGAGGCATCGAGCCTCACCGGTTGATCGGTGGCGCGTGGGTCATTAGTGGCCTCACCGTGCTGACAGGACCGTGGCTTTTTCTCAACCTGTCGAATGAGCTGAGTTATTTGTCCGCCTCCGGGGGCTGGACTGGGCACGCGTTTCATCTGCTCGGCCTGGCGGTCGCAATCTTGTTGGTCCCGATGGCGCTGCTCGGTATCGGCCTGCCCGCGATCATGGAACAGGCTGGACGCACCTCGGGTGATGACTCGGCGCGCGCGCTGGGGCGATTGCTCGCGGCGAATATCACCGGATCGGTCGTGGGAGCGTTGGCGGCCGGTTTTATCCTGCCGAGGTGGCTGGGCTTGTGGGGCAGCGTGCTTTGGCTCGGGGGGCTCGTGCTGGCTGCGGGACTGTGGCAGTGGCGGCGTTGGGCTGATCCCGGCCGCCAGCGTAAATTTGGGATTATTCTCGCCGCATGCTGGCTCGCGGCGCTGTGGCCGGTGTCCCGCGTGGAGCTGCCACGCGTGCGCCTAGTTTCGGAGCAAGGCGAGCAATTGCTGGCACTCGCTGAGGGCGCCCACGGAATCACGGCCGTCGTTGAGCGGCGCGGTTCGCGCCGACTCAAACTAAACAATCACTACGGCCTGGGTGGCACGGCGTCCACGGGCGACGAACGGATGCAGGCTCACCTTCCCCTGTTGCTGCACCCGGCGCCGCGCCAGGTGGCGTTTCTGGGCCTGGGCACGGGCATCACGGCGGGGGGCGCACTCTTTCACCCGGTTGAACAGGTGACGGTGATGGAATTGGTGCCCGAGGTCGTGAACGCATCACGGGAGTATTTTCGTAAGACCAACCACGCGGTGCTCGAGGATGCTCACGCGCGGGTGGTGGCGGATGATGCGCGAAACTACCTGCGCGGATCGCGCGAAAAATTCGACGTCATCGTGGGTGATCTCGTCGTGCCCTGGCGCCAGGGCGAAGGCTCGCTCTTTACGCTGGAGCAGTTCACCGCGGCCCGCTCGGCGCTGGCGCCGGGTGGCCTGTTCTGCCAGTGGCTGCCGCTTTTTCAGCTTTCGGAAACGGAGGTGACCATTCTGGCTCGCACGTTCCTCACGGTTTTTCCTCATGCGCAAGTGTGGCGCGGGGATTTTTCGCCGACGGAGCCGGCCATCGCCTTGATTGGCACGGCGGATGACTTCAAATTTGATCCGGAAGGAGTGCGTCGACGGCTGGCCGAGATGCAGCCGGATCCCAGCAATCCGCAGCTGCGGTCGCCGGACGCCTTCTGGATGAATTTCATCGGTGCGCTGGAAGTTTCCGATCTACCGGCTACCGAAACCCGGCTCAACCGCGAAGACCGGCCGTGGGTCGAACTGCTTGGACCGCTGCTGCACGCCGGCGGAAGCGAGGTCACGTTGTTCACCGGCCGCCGGCTTCAGGTGTGGCTGAATCAGGTGGCGTTGCGTTCGCAGACTCGCCTGCCGCCACTCCCCGAGCGTGAAGCAATCGCCGTGGAAGCGGGGCGGGTGCTCGCGGAAATGACGCTGTGTCTTTCGGAGAATGATCGGACCGGCGCGAGTGCCGCGCAGCAACGATTGCGCCAAATGCTGCCACCGGAAACTTTCCGACTGCTGTTTTAATTGGACAGATTTGCTGTGGGTAGGCGTGCACTCCGCCGCCCGCCTGGCCTCGACGGAACAAGCGCCGCGCCTCCGATACCCGCTGCGCCTACTCCATGCCGGCCGAGAGCATCAACTCGGCTGACGTGGGCGGGATCTGCTGCACGATCCGTTCGCG
>JANYDX010000463.1 GCA_025363395.1 Verrucomicrobiota bacterium | reverse complement strand
AAAATCCGCCACGTCCGCCCTTACAAGCGCAAGCTCATCCTTGAATCGGTTCAGGCCAAAGCAGCTTAATCGGCCGGCACCATGAACAAGACTCTGCTATTAATCATGTGTGATTTCCTGCTGCTCAATCTCCTGGCGCTCACCCGCTGGGAGAAGGCTGAGCCGCAGCACACCCAGTTGGAGACGGCCGCGCCGCGGGCCTCCGTCAACGCGCCCGCCGTCAATGCCGACATGGTCGAACTCATGCGTATTTCCCTCGAGGACGAAAAGACTTCGCGCGAGCAGCTTGCCGCGCAGCTTTCCTCCACCCAGGGCTCGTTGTCCGAGCGCGAGAAAAACCTCGCAGCCTTGCAGCAGCAGAAAGGTCAGCTCGAAAGCACCCTCACCGCCACCCAGTCGAGCGCCAAGGAATTGGAGCAGCGCTACACCGCGTCGGCGCAGGAGGCCTCCATGTCCAAGGAACAGCTGGCCCGCATGCAGCGCGAACTCGAGGAGCGCAAAGCCGAGGCCGAACGTCAGAAAGCCGAGCTCGCCCGCATGGAAAAACAAAACTCCGAGGCGCGCCAGCGCATCGAAAATCTCAACGTGGCCGTTCAAGTGGCCGAACAGGAAAAAAATCTGCTGGATAAAAATCTGACCGAGGCCAAGCAGCAGGTCGAAGTCGAGCGCCTGGAACGTTTCAAAGTCCAGGAACAAACGACCCAACTGACGCAGGGCGTCGGCCAGTTGGCCCAAAAATCCGGTGAACTCAGCAAGGAGATCCGCGACAACCGCCCAATCAACCCGAACGTCATCTTCAGTGAATTCCTCGCCAACCGGGTGTCCACCAAGGTGACCACCCGCCGGCCCGGCCTCTTCAGTCCCACGATCAAGGACAAGGATACGCAGACCGTGCTCGTGAGCGACGGCGATAAAATCTTTGCCCTGATGCACGTCAGCGACACACCGTTTGCCATTGGGGAAGTGCCCACCGATTACGACCAGGTCACGGGTGTCCTCACGCGCGGTTCTGCCAGCGCACCCATGGGCCAGCTGCAGTTTCTCAAGCTGGATCCCCGGGTTGTGGTCGTCCCCGTGGATGGATCACTCGCTGCGCTGATGGGAGCTAAGATTTATCAACTGGCGAAGGAGCCCTTCAAATTTCCTGATGCGGTGCTCGTGCGCGCGGAGGACGGTCGCTACGGCGAGACGCCGTTTCGCATCGATGCGTCCAACGCGAATTATGTGAAGCTCGACAATCGCATTGTCACGCGGCTGTTCGGTGACATTGCCCCCAAGCGTGGCGACTTGGTCTTCAGCAAGACCGGCGAAATCATCGGCATCATGGTCAACAGCGACTACTGTGCCGTGCTCGGCAATTTTGCCGCGGCCTACACGCTGAAGACCGGGGACAACCCCGACCCCAAGACCAGTGTGATTCTCTCCGACGTCTACACCCGGTTGCAACGCCTGCCGTTCAAGCTTCAGTAGTGGGGGAGCAGCGGCATGCTTCAGGGTTCGAATTGATAAAGCGTGAAGCTTTCGCCCGGGCCGCGCGGTACTTCATGAACGCGGCGGGCCAGGCCGGATGGTGAATCCAGCCACGGATGCCGCGGATACAGGCTGCCCTCGTACAGAATGAAAAAAGCCACCGGCTGCCCCGCTGCGGTCCGCCGTAAAATCGGCCGCGCCGCCTCCAGCTCCGCTGCTTCGTAGACGGTAAGGGGCACGACTCCAATGCGTGCATCGCCCAGCTCAGCCAGCATCAAACCATAGCAGCCGGGTCGCAGGAATTGGTGGGTGAGCACGAGGCAACTCACCTGATGAGTATCGGCGTAGGCGGTCAGATACTGCTTCACCCCGGTCAATCCGCGGCCACTCCATGCGCCGCTGAAATACTCGTCGACATCTTTCAAGGGCACGCCGGCTCCCGCCGGATCGGTGGCGATTTGCCAGCTGGTGCGGCCCCAGCTCGCCAGCGCCGTCACCAGCAATATGGCGACAATAGTCTTGTGCGTTCCCTGCGTGGTGAAGGTCCGGCCGATCAAGAGGGCCAGAAAAAAGATAAGAGGCAGGTGATCGGTGAGGGTATACCGCGCGAAAGTGTGATGATAGAATAAACCGGTCCCCA
>JANYDX010000187.1 GCA_025363395.1 Verrucomicrobiota bacterium | reverse complement strand
ATCTTCGAGGCCTCAAGTCGCGCGCCATCGGCTTTCGGGCCGTAGGTGGGAATGCCGGCTTGGATCAGTTGATCAACGAGTCCGAGCGCGAGTGGAACTTCGGGGCCGACGACGACAAATTCCACCTGTTCGCGTTGGGCGAGGGCGACGAGCCCGGTGATGTCGTCGACGGGGACGGGGAAGCAGGCGACTTCCTGCGCGATCCCGGCATTGCCCGGCGCGCAGATGAGGCGTGGTTTGGCCGGCGACAAAGCCAGCGACTGGACGAGCGCGTGCTCGCGCCCGCCGGAGCCGACGATGAGGATGGAGCGAGGAAGGGTCTGGGCAGAGATTTTGTGCACGACTGAAATTGAGCGTGTGACTTAATCGAGGCGGGTTGGATCGGCGGCGGAAGCGTCCAAGATGGACGCGTACTTGGCGTAGAAAAATATTTTCGCCACCTGATTTCGCATCAAGTATGTTGGGTGAATTTCATCGCTTGGAGCGATCTCACAGCACCTGCAGTGTCTTGCGGTAGAAGCGGACGACTTCGTCGGGGTCGTCGGTGAAGAGGATGTAGTCGGCGATCCAGGCGGGGGCGCGCTTGGTGCTGATCATCGTGCGGACCTGGCGGCGCAGGTCGCCCCAGTATTTGGAGTTGAAAAACACGTAGGGCACGCGCGGACGGATGCCGAGTTTCAGGTTGCACATTTCGATGCCGATTTCCTCGAGGGTGCCGACTCCGCCGACGTTGAAGATGCAAAAATCCGCGGCTTCGAACCACTTTTGCCGGAAGTGGCGTGATGATTCCTGGAAGGTGTTAAAGAAATCCACGCCCAATTCCGGCGGCTGGGCTTCGAGTTCGAGAAAACATGCTCCGGTCAGTGCGCCTTTGCTCCGCGCCTGGTCGGTGGCGAGCCGCATGACGCCGCCGCCGCCGCCGGTAAGCACGCCGACGTTGGGACCGATAAAGCCGGTGAGCTGTTCGACGAGCCGGGTGATCCGGTCGGTGTCTGCTTGTTCGATCCCGACCGCCGAACCGTAGAAGGCCATGATGGTGCTCTCTTGGAATTTACGCGCCATTTCCTCGCGGACAAAAAAGCCATGGTCTTTTTTGTACGTGTGGACGTAGAGGTCCTTCGTGACGTCGTCGTACCAGTAGACCCTCACGCCGATGGCGCTGAAGGTGTCGAGGCGGGCATGCGCGTTGCTGGAGAGGAAATACCCGTGGGTGCGGGAAGCCTGGCGGAAGATGATGTTCTTCAGCTTCACATCGCCGATGCGGGTGATGAGCTCGATGTGCTCCAGCAGGTCGGGGAAGTAATCAATGATGAGGGTGTCGGCATCGGCGGGGGCGTTGTCGAGGGCCTGGATCATGGTCCGGCTGCCGATTGGACAGGCCTCGCCGTCGAGGAATTTCTTGAGGTCGTCGTTGGCGCGCACGAAGACGGCGCGATTTTCCATGGTGGCGCTCTGGCCGCGCACGGAGATTTTCGTTTTGGGCCGGGCCTCGGCGGTGTCGAGGGGCGGGTTGTTATCGAGACATTTGTAGAGGCTGCTGGCGGTGGACAGCAGACGCTGGCGTTTTTTGGTGAGCGTCTTGACCTCCGGATCGGCGAACGGCGGGGCGCGAAAAATATCCACGGACACCATGGGATTCACCACGGGCTGGTCGCCGGTGTTGTAGATTTCCAGCATCACGTTTGTGCCGAAAGTCTTGATCGGATCGAGCAGGATAGCGCTCGTGTGGAGGCCGAAATTGCCTTCGCCCTGGTTGAGCACCACGTAATGCTCTTTCAGGTACATGGAGCAGCTGGTGAGAATGCCAGAGCGCGGCGGGATGGTCAGGGGCGAGGCGTCGTGGCGAACCTGGACCTTGTCGAGAAAGGAGCGGCCGGCGTTGCCGCTGACGATGTGTTCGAAGTTGAGGCGCTGCAGTTTGGTCGAGAGCGTGTAACTGACCTGGTGCGGCGTTAGGAACACACGGCCCCGTGAATCGATGCTGATGGTGTTGGGGAGTTTGAGGTCGTTGGCCTTGATGGCCGCCCAGATCTCGCCGGTGGACAACTTGGCGGCAGTGGGGGCGTAGAAGAGCCGGCCGACCGGCGTGCCGGAGCGCAGTAATTTTTTCCAGTAGGGCGCGTTGGGGAAATTGGCGTCGTAGATGAAAGCCTCCGCCGTGAGCACGAGGCGGTTGCCGTCGATTGTGGGCGCGCCTTGGAGGAGCATTTCGATGCCGATGCGGGCCAGCGAACTGCGTTCGGTGAACTTCAGCTCGGCGAGGTGCGCCTTGAGAAAATCCATCTCTGCCGGGTGGCGCGGCCAGAAGGCCAGGGTGAGGGCTACGCTGTTGGTGCCCTTGTTCTTAACAGTGAGGATCTGGCCGTCGGTGCTGTGCCAGAATTGGGTTTCGTTCATGGGATGGAGTACGTCTAAGGGGAAGGCCCGGGCTGACAAGCCCTCGCTTTACGGAGGTGTTACGGTGAATTTTTACCAGCAAAGGGATTGATTTTTGCGGGGCGAGCGCCAAGTTCCGGCCTTTTTAACGGCACAAAACCGCCCGGGCCGTTTCATAACCGGGCTTACCTCCTCGAAATGAAATTCATATCCAAACTCAGTGCAGGCCTCATCACGATGGGTCTGTTGGTTGCCGCCTCCGCCGATGAAGCGGTCAAATTCAATGTTCCCGGTGTCTCTGCCGGCGCCCAAGCAGCCGCTCCGGCGGTGGCTCCGGCTGCCCCAGCCAAGCCAAAATTCACCGAGGCCCAGGTGGCCGAGGCCTATGGCTGGTATACCGGGATGCGGATGGGTCTGAACCAACTTGGTTTTTCCAAGACCGAGGTCGAAGCGATGAGCCGCGGGATGCTCGGCGTGGCCTCCGGTGCCCAGCCCGCTTTTGACCTGAAGGAAATTGGGCCCGACCTCGAAGCTTTCCTCGGCAAGAAAAATGAAGCCTACATGCTCAAGCTGCGGGCGGAAAACGTCGCACTGGGCACCGCGCTTTTTGCGAAGCTGAAGGAAAATAAGAACGTGGTCGAGCTGCCCAGCGGTTTGCGGTATGAAGTTCTCAAACCCGGCACCGGCGCTACACCAAAGGTTGGTCAGCAGGTCAGCTTCCACTACACGGGCACGCTCGCCAACGGCCAGGTGTTCGATAGTTCGGTCGAGCGCAACCAGCCCGCAGAGATGGTCTTGATGCCCAATCAAATGATCCCCGGCATGATCGAAGGCCTGCAAAAGGTGTCGGTTGGCGGCAAAATCAAACTCTATATTCCCGCTGCACTCGGTTACGGCGACGAAGGCAACCAAGGCATCCCACCGGCGGCGACGCTCGTGTTTGAAGTGGAGTTGCTCGGCGTCAAAGACGTTCCCAAAGAAGCGGCGGCTCCTGCTCCCGCCGGTAAATAAGCCGCCTGCCCGTTATTTCCGACAAAGCGCCTCCTGCCTGGAGGCGCTTTTTTTGCAGCCCGATTTTGCCTGGGACTTTCTCGATTCACGTGAGACCCGGGCCGGCCGGAAATTGGAGTTGGACGCGCTGACGCAACCTGCACTTGCACCGGTGAGTGCCGCGGTGTTCGTTAGGGCCAACGAATGACTGTGGCGGCGATCAATCTCTATTTGGTGGGCTTCATGGGCACGGGTAAAAGCACCGTGGGGCGGCAGCTGGCGAAGCAAATGGATTTTCAATTCATCGACAGCGATCATGAGATCGAGCGCGGGCAGGGGAAACCGGTTTCCGCAATTTTCGCTGAAGAAGGCGAGGCCCGGTTCCGGGAACTGGAGCGTGAATTTATCGAGCGCGGGCATCCGGAGCACGGTTGTGTGGTGGCTTGCGGTGGAGGTTTGGTGGTGCCGCCGGGGATGCTGGAACTTTTGCGCGGCCGCGGCGTGGTCATATGTCTGCATGCGCCGATCGAGGCGATTCTTGAGCGGATCATGCATACTACTCACCGTCCGCTTTTGCAGGTGGAAGACCCCGCGAAAAGATTGCGTGAATTATACGCCCAGCGGGAGGAGCTGTATCGAAAGACGGGCACGATGGTTTTGACGGACAACCGCCCGTTGCGGGAAATCGCGGCGCATGTCCTGCGGGTTTACCGGCAGGAAGCGGCGCAATTCAAACGATGACGACCGCTCGGCCCGGGCTCAAAATCGAAGGAGAGCAACGCGAGCAGTTGCGCCGGAGGTTGCGCGAGCTGGGTTTTGACGAGGTCCGGTTTGCCCGCGTTGGAGAGGAAGCGGGTGGGGGCCTGCGGGAATGGCTGGCGGAAGGCATGCATGCGGACATGGCCTGGATGGAACGCACCGCAGATAAACGCGCGAAGGCGGACCTGGTGCTGCCCGGGGTGCGGAGTGTGATAATTTTCGGTGTAAATTACTGGTCCGGTTCCGAGGCTGAAAACAATTTTGCACCGGCGAAGCCGCAGTGGGCGCGTTATGCGCTGCACAAGGATTATCACGATACGATCAGGCCCGGCTTGGTTGCGGCCGGCCGCGTGCTGGAGGAAATAGCGGGAGCGGCCGTTGAGGATTATCGCTACTACGTTGATACCGGTCCAGTTCTCGAGCGCGGCTGGGCGGCGCGCAGCGGGCTCGGTTTCCGGGGCAAGAATGCGATGTTGATTTCAAAAACCCATGGCAACTGGCTATTCCTTGCGTCGATTTTGACGCGGGTGGAAATCGCGCCGGATGCGCCGCTGCGCAAAAGCCTGCGCCCGGCGGACGAGGGCGAACCGGCCGGGCTGCTCTGTGGCAAGTGTACGCGCTGTCTGGACGCGTGTCCGACGGACGCATTTTCGGCGCCGGGCGTAGTGGATGCGCGGCGCTGCATTTCCTACCAGACCATTGAGAACAAAGGGATTATTCCGCGGGAATTGCGCGCAGGCATCGGAGCGCGGATTTATGGCTGTGATGTCTGCCTGGAGGTGTGCCCGTGGAATCGCTTTGCGCAGAAGGGACGCCAGCTTTTGCTGGCGGCGCGTTACGATCTGGCGGATTTGCCGCTGGCGGAGATTCTCGCGCTGACGCCGGAGCGGTTCGCGGAAATTTTCCGGCGGACGCCGATCATGCGGTTAAAATTTTCCGGCTTGCTCCGGAATGCGTGTGTCGTGGCCGGCAATGGGGGCGACATCAGCATGATACCCGCGCTGCTGAGATTGGTGGTGCATGATTCGGCAGTCGTGCGCGCCCATGCGGTGTGGGCCATGCAAAGGCTCGCGGGAAGCGGGGCGGCGGCGTTGCTGGCGGACGCCCGGGCGCGGGAAACTGACGACACCGTCCTGGCTGAACATGCGGCTGGTTAAGCGTCCGCGCGGAACAGTTCGCGCATTTTTTCGGTGAACCCCACGGGTGGGCGAACCGGCTCGCCCGCTTTGTTGATGAAGCCGTGGACGGTAAAGCCGGTCACGAGCAAGTCGTCGCCGCGCCGCACTTCGTAATCGAGCCGGATGCGGAGCAAGGGCCGCTCCTTCACCCGTGTGATCACCGTCACCGTGTCATCATAGAGCGCAGGCTTGAAAAACTTTGAGCCGAGTTCCACGACCGGCAGCAGGTAGCCCTGGGCCTCAAGCTCGCGATAGGGAAAGCCGTTTTCCCGGAGCAAAGTGGTGCGGCCGACCTCGAACCAGGGCAGGTAGTTGCCGTGGTAGACGATTCCCATCATGTCGGTTTCGGCATAGCGGACGGTGATTTGCGTGCGCGATTCTATCATAGAGGTTCAGCGTGCGGGCTTGGAGCCGGGTTGTCCAAACAAGGATTCGGCCGAGTGGCGCCAGGAGTTTTTGAGGGCCCGCAGGCGGCCAGCGGCCCCGAGACGCCGGCGCAATGAGGCATCTGCAATCAGCTTTGAAAATGCTTCGGTCAGGGCAATTGTGTCGCCCGGTTTCACCAGCAGGCCGGTTTCCCCGTGGAGGACCGCTTCGGCGACACCGCCGATATCATGGGCGACGACCGGTAGTCCGTGGGCGCCGGCCTCGAGGTAGACGAGGCCAAAGCCCTCCACGCTGTGTTTGTGGGGCATGCTGGTCATGGCAAAAATATCGGCCTGCTGGTAGATATGCCCGAGCTTTTCATCGGAGATGTCGCCGAGGAATTTTATATGGAAGGCGGCATCCCCCGCTGCCGCGTCAAGGGCCAGATCGTAGTTTTCCTTGGAGTGCGAACCTACCAGCCAGTATTCGATCCGGAGCTGCTGGGCGGGTGGCAGGGCTTTGAGCGCAGTGATGACTTGAAGCTGACCTTTGCGTGGATTGATCCGCGCCACCGTCAGGATGATGATGCGGTTTTTGGTTCCGGCTGGCGCAGCCGGCGCCTGTTGCGGAGCCAGATCGGTCCGTAAGGCGCCCGGTGTCAGCACGGCTTTCGCGGATGACGTGGGGAAATGTTTGATCAATAAATCCAGCGCATAGCTGCTCACCACGCTGACCTTGGCGGCTTTTTTGAGAAGGTGATTGGTGCTCCACCGCAGCAGGGGCCGGGAGGCCAGCCGCTGAATTTCGGAACCATGGAAGGTCAGGACGAGCCGGGTGGCTTGCAATGCATCAAAGTACTGCAAAAGCAGCATGGCCAGCAATGGGCCGGGTTCGGGGATATAAAGCGTAGCCGCGCGGAGACGGCTGCGATGGGCCATTAATTCCCGTGCCATCCGCCATTGGCTGACGAGGCTGTGATCCCCCGCCAGTGGCAGGCGGCGAATGGCAAAAGGCCTTTGGGTCTCCACTATGCCCGCGGGAAGGGCCGGTGCCCAAACTTCAACCTCATAGCCCATTTCCTGGGCGGCCTTGGCCATTTCTGCCGCATAAATCGCAATGCCTCCGTGATGGGGAAAGAATTCATGGGTGACCAAAACCAAGGGCTTAACCGACCGGTCGCAATAGTCCGGAGATTGGGGCGGCATCGGCTGGTTTTTTGGGGTAATTAACGGATAAGGCAGGACCGGTGAAACAAAAGGGCCGGCATGTGGTCTCGCAAGCAATGGCAAGTCAACAGACTAAATTGAGACCGTCAAACGCGACTCTTGCCCTTTTCGGCCGGAGCTTTTAAGATTTACATACTGTCCGCGCTTTAACTTACTTGGACCTAAATGGCACAGGCATTTAACAATTCTTCCGGCATTTCATTGAAACCGTTCACGCAGGAAGATGACGTCAATTTAAGGGAATCGCTAAAACGATGCTCTGCTGCCAGTTACGAAGCGGCTGCGCAATTCAGGAAAACCGGCAACATTGAGCATTTACCTGCCATTGTACTCGGTATCATCGAGCGCTACGTCGAGCCTGACCTCCGGGCGAAGCTAAAGGATGCGGATGATGACCTGCGGGTCATTGAAGATTTGGGGATCGATTCACTGACGATGATGGAAATCGTCATCTTGGTGGAGGACGTCCTGCAGATGTCGATCAACAACGAAGAGCTCCGCTACTTGCGCACCTTGGGCGATGTTAAGACCTTTATTGAGTGCAAGGTCCGGGGGTTGCCATTGCCCAAGCCGACAAAATTTATCCCGATCGAGCAGATTATGTCTGTGATGCCGATCCAGCCGCCCTTCCTTTTTCTGGGCGAGGCTTCGGTGAATGCCCACGGGGCCAATGCGAAGTACAAGATCAGCGGGCAGGAGTTTTTCCTGCAGGGTCACTTCAAGGATAATCCCGTATTGCCGGCCTCAATCATGTTGGAGGCGCTTGGCCAGCTCGCGGTTCTTTTTCTATTGGAAGGCCAAATCGGCGAAGCCGGCAAGGTTGTTGACCACCGCACGATTTTCTTCACTTCCTGTGAGGGCGTTCGCTGCCACCGCATTTGCAAACCGGGTGACGTGCTCATTCTTTCCATCAAGCCCAAGCGCTTGAAGTCGCCGCTCGCCACCTTCGAGGGCCAGATCCGCGTCGGCCAGGAGAAGGCTGCGATTGCCGAGGAAATCACCCTGACCTTCGGGTTCGCCGAGGAAGTGGCGCAGCCGGTCCAGCAAACCCAGTCAACTCCGGCCACCGCGCCCGCGCAGGCGGCCGTCAATGCCTGAGCTGGCCGATGCGGGTCCGTGAGGATTGACGGGGTGGGCAAAAGCGTTTTGATCGGTGCCCAAACCTCCGCGTCTCTTGCAGCGACTGCCGCGGTCTAATCATTCATGCGGAAAGTTTATATTACCGGTGTAGGTTTCATTACGAGCATCGGAAACGACGCCAGATCTGTTTCTGAAAGTCTGCGCGAATTGCGCCACGGCATGGTGCAATATCCGCCTTTTCAAAAAGCGGATATTCCGGTGAAAGTGGCCGCGCCGATCCGTGATTTTCAAACGGATACCACTGACGCGGAGGATTGGGTTTTTCCCGCGCGCTACGCGATCAGACGCGAAGCACTGCGCGGCATGGCGCCGCATGGCGTTTATGCCTATTGTGCGATGCAGCAAGCGGTGGAGGACGCGAAACTTACCGAGGCAGACTGGTCCAACCCTGACACCGGTCTTTATGCGGCGTCCGCAGGATCTCCTTTTCTTCTCACTCACCACGTGGAGCGCATGCGGAAGATGGGTGTCATGCGCTGCGCGCCACTGGGCGTGGTGGCCGCGATTTCGGGCACGGTAAATTTCAATTTGGTTTCGCAATTCAAGATCAAGGGCGCGTCCACCGGCTTTTCCTCCGCCTGCGCCTCGTCGGCCCACGCGCTTGGTTTTGCCCATGACGAGATTGCCCTGGGGCGGCAGAAACGCATGTTTGTGGTCGGCGCGGAAGACGGCAATGTGGAGAGCATCCTGCCTTTTGCCGGCATGCGGGCGCTGTCGCTGCAAAGCGATCCTTCCATTGCCTCGCGGCCCTTTGACGCGGCGCGCGATGGTTTCGTCGGAACGGGTGGCGCCTCCGTGCTGGTTTTGGAAAGCGAGGAGGAAGTGCAACGTCGCCGGGCCAAGGTTTATTGCGCGGTGGCGGGTTGGGGGCAGGCTTCGGATGGCCATAATGTGGCCATCTCGCACCCGGAGGGCACGGGCTTGCGCATGGCGATTGAAAACGCGTTCAAGTATTCAGACATCACGTCGGAAGCTGTCGATTACGTGAACGCCCACGCCACCTCCACGCCGATTGGCGACATCTCCGAGGCCAAGGCGCTCAAGGCCATCTTTAAAAATTCTCCGACGCGCCCTGCGATCAGCAGCACCAAGGCGCTCACCGGGCACGGCCTGTCACTCGCCGGCGCGATGGAAGCGGGTTTTTGTGCTCTCGCAATCAAGGAGGGTTTTATGCCCGGCTCCGCGCACATCACGAAGCTTGAGCCCGCCTGCGAGGGATTGAATATCATCCGGGCTACGCTGCCGCACCGTCCCAATGTCGTGCTCAGTAACAGCAGCGGATTCGGCGGCGCGAATGTCTGCCTCGTGTTTCGTGCGGTCTGATGGGCATGAGCACCGCTGTACTTTCCGCCCGTTACCGCACCGCCTTTGTCACCGGGGCCAGCGCAGGCCTCGGGCTGGCGTTCACGGAAATGCTGCTGGCCGGTGGCGTGAAGGTCTGGGGTACTTCGCGCGATTCCAAGAGGCTGCCGGTGCGGGAGAATTTCCACGCGGTGGCGCTCGAACTCGGCCATGGCGCGGACGCAGAGCGGATATTTTTAGCGGCAGATCAGGCGGCCGGTGGTTTCGATCTCGTGATCAACAACGCGGGTTTCGGTGCGTTCGGCGCCTTCGCCCACACGGATTTTTCGGTGTGGGAGGAGCAACTGGGCATGATGCTGGTCAACACCGCGCGTTTGAGTCACGTCGCCCTGCGCGGGATGTTGGTGCGGCGGCGGGGAGCGCTCGTCAACATTTCGTCCATCGCGGGCGAATTCGGCATGCCGTACCAAGCCGCCTATAATACGGCCAAGGCCGGGCTTTCAGCATTCACGGAAAGCCTGATGTACGAATTGCACGGCACCGGAGTCATCGTGATTGATTTCCGTCCCGGTGACTACCGAACGGATTTCGAAGGCTCAGTGCGGCGTCCGCCCCAGGATGCTGCTCTGGCGACCGACCGCTTGAACACGACTCGCATGGCCCGCGTTTGGGCGGCCTTTGTCCGCATGATGCAGTCGGGTCCCCCGCCGGCTCACGCAGCGGATTCATTGCGGTGCGCTTTGTTGCGCGGACGGAGCGGCACGGTGCGCACGGGGCGATTCTTTCAGGCGGTGCTTGGGCCGTTTCTCGCCCGATTTAGTTCGCTGGCCCTTCGGCGTCGAGTTCAGGAAAAATATTTCGGCCTCTAACATGCCACGCGTTCGTATTCTCGTCCTCACTTCCAGCACTGGCGCCGGCCATGATGCGCGCGCGCAGGCGTTTGCCGAGTGGTGTTTCGAACTTTACCGGCATGGTGTCGACGTGCGCATTGAGCAGATGCTGGAAAAATCCTCGGGATTTTTCAGCGCCGGGGTAAATTTTTATAACTGGATTCAGAAAAAATCCCCCTGGCTGCACAAGGCGTTCTATTTGTTCGTCGAACTGCTCAGCCTCCTGAATCGCCGCTCGGTGAGTTTCGGCCGCGTCTATTACGAAAAAGTGCTCCGCGAATATCAGCCGCATCTGGTTTTCAGCGTCCATGATTGCCTGAACCGCGGTTATTTCCAGCTGGCGAAAAAAATTCTCGAGCCGGCCAACGTGCGGTGTGCGACCTATTGCGGTGAATTCTCCGGCGGCTTTGGTTATAGTGCCAACTGGGTCGAGCCCACCGCCGATCTCTACATTTCCCGCACGGCCACGGCCCGGGACTATGCGGTCAAGCTGGGCATGCCGGTCGAGCGCACCCGGGTGCGCGGTCATATGATGAAGCCGCGCCAGCATCTGGAGGTATTGAAGGCGGATGCCCGCCGCGCATTCCTTGAGGAAAATCTGGAACTGCGCGCCGATTTTTTCACTGTGTTTCTGGCCACCGGCGGCAACGGGGCCAACAAC
>JANYDX010000101.1 GCA_025363395.1 Verrucomicrobiota bacterium | reverse complement strand
AAGGCGCTGGTCGCCCAGGCCCGGTCCTACCGCGGCGAAACCGAGACGGGACCGACCGCGCATTTTGACGACCCCGACCATCTCTTGCCCGGCGAGCCGCCCCGCGCTCAGGCTTTCAATTTCAAACTGAACAATTTTGAGCGCGCCACCGGCCTCAGGATTGTGTCGCGCCTTTTCGCGAAATCGCCGCCGGTCGCCGAGGATGCAATCGCCGGCGCTTACATGCGAGCCTTGGCGGAAAAGCTGGGGGTGGCGCGGCGCGGCGCACTGGCCGTGTACTTTGCGGCCGACGACGACTGGCGGGTCTGGATCGGCGACGAATCGACGGCCGCTTTTTTCGACCGAACGGCCGGCGCCGCGGATTTGGTCGAGGACGGCGCATTCCATAAAGTGAAGGAAGCCTTTCTGGACGCCACCCGCGCCGCCGGTGACCAAGCTTTTCTCGCGCAACAAAAGGCGGCTCCCGCCGGCCCGCCGCTCCCGGCGGCACAACACCTCAAACTCCAGACCGATGCCGTGCTCGACGGACTGATCTTCAAGCTCGAGCCGCAGCCGGCGAAGCCGATTGTGTTCGCAAAATAGCCGGCTGATTTTCCCGGTCGCGTCAGAGAGAATGAGGGCGCACCCGCCCGTCCGCTCGCACAGTCGTGTTTCCGCCGCATCAGTACGGCACATTCCGAGAATAACTTTCGGGAATACCCGCCAAATCCCCTTCCCTTTCAGCTGAATCTGGATGCATTGAACCTCAGCCCTTTTCTTCATGCGCAATTATGGGATTTTGCTTATCCTCGGCTTAATACTCGCGTTCATCGCCTTCCAGGCGCGCACGGGCATCCTCCGGCTGAAAAATTCCCGTGACGAACCGGCCAATAAATACATGCGGCAGATCATGGAAAATCCGCAGCTCAGTGAAGCCGATGCCGCGACGGTGCGGGAGAAATACGGCACCGCTCATCCCAATCCCTCCGGCTTACGCTATCTGGTCCGCACCCCGGGCAAGGGGAATCCTCCCTCACTGGGAAGCGAAGTCGTGGTGCATTATGACGGTTACCTGATGGACGGAACCAAGTTCGACAGCTCCCGGGACCGCGGCACAGCCTTCACTTTTCGCGTGGGCACGGGACAGGTGATCAAAGGCTGGGATGAGGCCCTCGCCACGATGAAGCAGGGCGAGAAGCGCACGCTGATCATCCCGTGGTGGCTGGCTTATGGCGAGCAGGGCAAAGGCGCGATCCCGTCGCGGGCCACGCTGATTTTCGAGGTGGAATTGCTGGAAATACGCTGAAGCATCCCGCGCTTGTATTCGCCGGGGAAGTGAGGAATAAACGAGAGGTGTCCGGGCTGTATCTCAGTGAACTGCGCATGATTTTACCCAAGCCGGCTCCTGCATTTCGCGGGTGAGCTGAAGCGTAATTTTCACTGGCATGCGCGTCCCCCGCCCCATTTTTTCCCAGCTCCTGAGCTTGGCCCTGGCGCTGATCTTACCCTTGGTCGCATTCATCGGTTGGGGAATTTACCAGCAATTTCGAGACGACCGTGAGGACGCACTGCACAGCCTGACTCAGCTTCGCCAGTTCGCGGAACGACAGATCTACGCCTATCTGGACGGCACCCACCACCGGCTGGAACGCCTTTCCTACCGGCTGAACGAACTCCAAAACACGCAGGGCAATATCGGGCAATTGCTGCGTGAATTCGTCGCACTCAATCCGGAATATTCCGACGTCACCCTCGTGGATCGCGCGGGCCGCGTGGTGGCAGGGGAGTCATTGCATCCCGATCAACCGGCTGACTCCGCGCTGCGCGAAGAGCCTTATCGCCGGGCGGTGGAGACGCCGGATTTTTTCGTCAGCGGCGCGTTCAAGCATTCCGGCACGAATCGCTGGGCCGTGCTCTTATCCTATCCGGTTTACGACACGGATAAGGCCGGCAAACGCACCGGCACCCTGCTGCTTCGGCTCGACCTCGCCGAGCTTTCCCGTCTCCTCGCCTACGATCCGGCCGAAAGCCGCACCGTGCTCGGCGTGGTCGATGACCACGGGGTCGTAATTATGCGTTCGTTCCAAGCCGACGACTATATCGGGCAGTCCGTACCGGGATTCGCCGGTCTGCTGCCCGGCGCCGCGAAAGCTGGCGGAGGCAGTGGTCAGGCGCAGGGTCTCGACGGAAAAATCCGGACGTACAGCACGGTGTTGTTGTCGAACGCCCCGTGGGTGGTTACCGTGTCGATGCCGAGCCAGGAAGTTTATGAAGATGCGTGGCGCAATCTCTGGCGGGCGCTGGGGCTGGTCGGTCTGGTGCTCGCCTTGGTGATCGTACTGCTCTTGCGACGCGCCGCCGCGCTCGCCCGCCCACTCACTGCGCTCGCCGCGGCTGCCCGTGCCCAAGCGGCAGGCCACACAAATGCCACCGCCCCCGAGACCGGATCCGCCGAGATGGCCGAAACTGCGCGCGCTTTCAACGAGATGGTGGCTCTCAGTCGCCGATCCGCCCAGTCACTGCTGGAAAGCGAAAGCCGGTATCGCACCGTCATCGATCAAACCGGCCAGATGATTTACGATTTGGATGTGCCGAGCGGGCGGGTCGCGTGGTTTGGCACCACCGCTATCCAAAAAATAACCGGGGTTTCCTCCGAGGAGTTCAACCGCGGAGGACTGGAAAGCTGGAAGGCCAGTCTCCATCCGGCAGATCAGGCCGCCGCCGTCGCCCGGCTCCAGCACTGCCTCGCCACGGGCGAACCCTGCCATGCGGAATATCGGATGCGACACAAGGATGGCAGCTACCGGCTGATCGAGGAACAAGGGGTCGTGCTGCGCGATCAAAAGGGTCCGTTCACCCGGATGCTCGGCTGCATGAGCGACATCACCGACCGGAAGCAGTCGGAGATTTCCCTGCTGCGCGAACGCGCCCTGCTGCGCCAGATCATCGACCTGGTGCCGCATTTTATTTTTGCCAAGGATATCACCGGAAAATTCATCCTGGCGAACCAGCCCGTGGCCAGCGCTTATGGCACCACGCTGGAAAAATTGATCGGCAAAACCGACGCGGATTTCTCTCCCGCCCAACAAGAGGTGAGCCATTTTATTTCGGATGATCTTGAAGTAATCCGGGAAGGGCGGCCCAAGACGGTGGCAGAGGAAACAATCACGGACGCCACCGGGAAGACCCGCTTTCTCTCCACCATCAAAATCCCCTTTCGATTCAGCGACACCGAAACTCCGGCGGTGCTAGGCGTTTCCGTAGACATCACGGAATTGAAAAAATCCGATCAAGCCCGGCAGCAGATCGAACGCAAGCTGCTCGAAACCCAAAAACTGGAAAGTCTCGGCGTACTCGCAGGCGGCATCGCCCATGATTTCAACAACCTCCTCACCGGTATCCTGGGCAATGCCAGTCTGGCCCGCATGGACCTGCCGCGCACGTCGCCCATGTTGCCCGTCATCGAGCAGATTGAGCTGGCCACCCATCGCGCCGCAGACCTGTGCAAGCAGATGCTGGCCTACTCCGGCAAAGGGCGCTTTGTTGTGCAACAGCTCGACTTGAACCAGCTGGTGGAAGACACCACCCACCTGCTCAACATCTCGATCAGCAAAAACTGCGTGCTGCGCTTCAACCTGACGGCGGAACTCCCCGCCATCTCGGCGGACGCCACGCAGATCCGGCAGATCATCATGAATCTCGTCATCAATGCCTCCGAGGCCATCGGCACCCGCAGCGGCGTCATCGCACTTTCCACCGGAGTCGCCCGGGTTAACCAGGACTACATCGCCACCTTGTTGCACCCCGGCGGTGTCACCGAGGGCGACTATGTGTTTTTCGAGGTGAGCGACAACGGCTGCGGCATGAGCGCAGCCACGCTCGAAAAAATCTTCGACCCGTTTTTCACCACCAAATTCACGGGACGAGGCCTGGGTCTGGCCGCGGTTCTGGGCATCATCCGCGGACACAAGGGTGGCCTCAAGGTTTACAGCGAGACGGGGCGCGGGACGACCTTCAAAATTCTTCTACCCTGCGGCGCGGCCACCACCGAGCGGACCTCTTCCGCCCCGCCGATTCCCGACAAAAAATGGCGTGGACAAGGCACTGTGCTGATCGTCGACGATGAGGAAACGGTCCGCACCGTTTCAGCCCGGATTCTTGAATCACTCGGTTTTTCAGTCGTGCTCGCCGCTGATGGACGCGAAGCGCTGGAAGCTTACCGCCGCGAGCCGGCGCGCTTCACGGTGGTATTGCTCGACCTCACGATGCCGCACATGGACGGCGAGGAAACTTTTCGCCAGCTCCGTCATCTCAATCCAGGCGTCAAGGTGGTGCTGATGAGCGGCTTCAACCAACAGGAAGCCGTGAGCCGTTTCACCGGCAAGGGACTCGCGGGCTTTGTGCAAAAACCATTTGAGGTGGGCAGCATCATGGCCGCGGTGCGGGAAGCGTTTTTCCAGCAGTAACCCAGGGGCGCCATCCGCCGCTTGCACTTACAGCCCGAGCAGACTGCCGTTGCGTTTCAGCCAGCGTTCGGCCTCGCGCCACGCCGGACAGACCTCCTGCACCCGCGCCCAAAAACGATCCGAATGATTCATTTCCTGCAAATGCATCAGCTCATGATAAATGATGTAATCCCGCACCGAATCCGGACTCTGTACTAGCCGCCAGTTCAGGGAGATGGTGCCTCCGGCCGAACAGGAGCCCCAGCGAGAACGCTGATTGCGTACTGTCACCTGCTTCACGTTCATGCAGGTCTCGGCCGCGAGCTCCCAGGTTCGGCCCGGCAGCTCAACCTTGCCCCGGCGCAGAAAATGCGCCTCAAGCGTCGGCCGCAAATCCCCCACCAAGGCAGGCACGCGAAAAACATCCGCCGCCAGACACACCGTCGGCCGGGCGCCATCGCTGGCCGGGCGGATCTCAGTCATTTCGCCCCGCCACAATACGTGCGTACCCAGGGTCCAAAGCGCGGCCCCCCTCGGCTTTCGGGCTTGGCGGCTCCGGGCCCGTTCGAGCCAGTCCTGGTGTTCCTCCGCAAAGCGGCGGGCTTCCCGTTCCGAACCGCGGCTTGGAATCGTCACCACCCCCACGCTGTCCTTGCGCAGGGTCAGGCGGTAGTGCTGCGCGCGCATACTGCGCACAAAAATAATGTCGGGCGTCGCCGCCACCGTGCCCAATCCGAAAAATTCGTGCTGTTCGCCGCTCACTGCCATTTTGGCTAAACGGCCTTCCGGGCCAACGCCAGCCGCGAATCATAAACAGCCCTCTCTTGATAAAAACTGCCGAGAAACTTCCCATCGACGGGGAACAAGCCAACTTTGTATGCAACCAATCGGGACCGTTACAGTCCATCCTTGAACTTTACGCATAAAACCTCCGTTCCTCCCGAAGCGGCCCTCTAATTCTGCCAAAACATCCACACAACCTGTTTCAATCTCAATGCTTGCACCGCTGACCAAATTTTGTACGTTCCGCCAATAATGATGCAGGGGTTGCTCATTTCCTTACCTCGCCGGGCACACCGTACCCGTGGCTTCACCTTGGTTGAAGTCATGGTTGTCGTGGTGATCATCGGACTGCTGGCTG
>JANYDX010000013.1 GCA_025363395.1 Verrucomicrobiota bacterium | reverse complement strand
CACGACTTGGGCGTGCAGATCGGTCTCGTGATCGGGGGCGGCAATATTTTTCGCGGCCTGCAGGGCGCCAAACGCGGAGTGGATCGGACCACCGGCGACTACATGGGGATGCTTTCCACCGTGATCAACGGCCTGGCGATCATGGACTGCTTGGAGAAAATGGGCGTCAACACGCGCGTCCAGTCCGCCATCCCGATGAACCAGATCGCGGAGCCCTTCATCATGCGCCGCGCCCTGCGCCACATGGAAAAGAAACGCGTCGTCATCTTCGTCGCCGGCACGGGCAATCCGTATTTCTCCACCGACACCACCGCCGCCCTGCGTGCTTCCGAGATGCACGCCGACATCATCATGAAGGCCACCAAGGTCGACGGCATCTACGACAAGGATCCGGTCAAGCACACGGATGCGGTCAAGTACGATGAGATCACCTTCATCGATGCGCTCCGCCAGCGCCTCAACGTCATGGACTCCACCGCGTTCTCCCTCTGCCTCGACAACAACGTCCCCATTCTCGTCTTCAATCTCAGTCAGGAACACGCCATCAAGGACGCCGTCCTCGGAAAAAAGATCGGCACGCTGGTTCACAACTAACTGCATTTCGTCGCCGCTATTTTCACCGCCCGATTTTAACGCCCCACTAAATATGTCCCATCCCATTCTCACCGACGTCCAAGCCCGCATGAAGAAGGCCGTTGATTTCACCCTGCACGAATTCAGCACGATCCACACGGGCAAAGCTTCCCCGGCCATGGTGGAAGGCGTAATGGTCGAGGCCTACGGTTCCATGATCCGCCTCAAGGAATGCGCCGCGATCAGCACGCCCGATCCGCGCATGATTCAGGTTCAGCCTTGGGACAAGGCCCTGTTACGCGCCGTCGAAAAAGCCCTGCAACAAGCCAACCTCGGCATCAACCCTATCGTGGACGGCGGCCTCGTCCGCCTGCCCTTTCCCGATCTATCCCGGGATCGCCGGCTCGAATTCGTGAAGATTGCCCATAAGCTCGCCGAGGAAGGCCGCGTGAACATCCGCCATGCCCGCCGCGACGCCATGGAGCAGACCAAAAAAATTCTGAAAGACGGCAAAATCGCCGAGGACGAGGAGAAGCGTCTCGAAAAAGATATCCAGGCAGCCACCGACAAAGCCATCAAGGACATCGACTCCCATCTCGCCCACAAGGAGAAGGAATTGACGACAGTGTGAGGCAGCGAATCGTTCTCACTCTCATAATCTTTTTCGTTCTCGCCTGGTCGTTGAAAATAACAAGGGGCGGCCGGAGGAGAGCATGAGAATGATTACGACAAGAGAACGAATGAAGTCATTGTCTTCGCCAGCCCAGCCCGCCACTTCGGCGGGCTTTTTTGTAGGAATCTCGAGCGCCCCCAATCCGCTTTGGAAAAATTTAGGCCGGGATCACAGGTGCCTAAATTACCGCTCCTTCCGTTTTCGTGTAATCCGTGTGTTTCGTGGTGAAATTCCTGCTGCCTCAGCTGATCTGTCTGTCCTTTGATTTTGTCCTTCAAGCCGAGCAGGTACGCTCACCAAGATTGCCCCCGGAAAACACGGAATGGTTAATCACTAATCCACCCTCATTGGCCGCTAATCAGGGGTATTTATTTGTGAAAACTTAGGGTGGATGAGTGGTGCCAAACTTAGGGCTCTGCCTCTTTCAATGACGGTGGCTCATTACCCTTCTGCGGGCTTGCCCTAGGCCGGCCGACAAGCCTCCCTCTTTTCTCCTTCATGGATTTTGTCCTTCCCAGTAATTTTGCCGGCACCACGTCTTCCGTACCGCTGATCGATTTTCGCGCGCTGCTCAATGACGAGCAGTTCGCCGCCGTCACGGCCCCTCCCGGGCCGTTGCTCGTACTCGCCGGCGCCGGCTCGGGGAAGACCCGCACGCTCACTTACCGCGTGGCCTACCTCCTCTCCCAGGGCGTGCGCCCGGGCGAAATCCTCCTGCTGACTTTCACCAACAAGGCCGCCAAGGAGATGCTCCACCGCGTGCACGATCTCACTGGCATCGAGCCCGCGCGCTTCTGGGGTGGCACCTTCCACTCCCTCGGCAACCGCGCGCTGCGCATGTACGGCGAAGCCATCAAGCTGCCGAAAAACTTCACCATCCTCGACGCCGACGAATCCGAAACGCTCCTCAAGCAAAGCGTCGAGTCGAAGGACAAGCTCTTCTTCAAGGACAAGACCAACCCCCGCCCCGGCCCGCTCTTCAGCGTCCTCTCCCTCGCGCGCAACACGCAGCTGTCGATTTACGACACCGTCTCGAAGAACTTTCCGCAGTACAAGGAGATCGCCCACCTCTTCCCCCCCTTCGAGGAGGCCTACACCAAAGCCAAGCGCGAACAGTCCGTGGTCGACTACGACGATTTGCTCGAGATGTGGCTGAAACTCCTCACTGACGCACCCGAGGTCGCGACTTATTTCAGCAACCGTTTCCGTCATGTGCTCGTGGACGAATACCAGGACACCAACACCATCCAGGCGCAGATCGTGGACAAACTTTCCCAGCATCATCAGGTGATGGCCGTCGGTGACGACGCCCAATGCATCTACTCCTGGCGCGGAGCCGATTTCGAAAACATCATGTCGTTTCCGAACCGGCATCCCGGCACAATCATCCACCGCATCGAGACCAACTACCGCTCGACGCCTGAAATTCTCGCCTTCGCCAACGGCGTGCTCAACGCCCAACCCAAGGGCCGTCACTTCGACAAGGAGCTCCGCGCCCATCGCGCCCATTCGGTCAAACCCTACGTCGTGCAGACGATGGACGACCGCGAACAGGCCGAGTTTATCCTGAAGCGAATTCATTCGCTCATCAACGACGACGGCGTATCGGCCAACGAAATCGCCATCCTCTACCGCTCGCACTTCCTCGCCCTCGAAGTCCAGCTTTCACTCTCCCGCGCGGGCATTCCCTACCACATCACGAGCGGCGTGAAGTTTTTCGAACGCCAGCATGTCCGCGACCTGATCGCCTTGCTGCGTTTCGTGTACAACCCCAGCGACACCCAGGCCTGGCAGCGCATTGCCATCCTGCTGCCGAAAGTCGGGGAAAAGGGCGCGCAGAAAATCCACTCGGCCGCGCTCGATCACGCGCGCCTCATGCAGCGGAATTTTATCGACGCCCTCGGCACCGACGACGTGAAGAGCAAGGTCGCGAAGGACGCCAAGGACGATTGGACAAATTTCTGCGCATCGCTCCGCCAGATCGCCGACGCCATGAGTTCGCAGAAGCCCGATGAAACCGTCAGCGTCGCTCTGGAAGGCTGGTACGGGGATTATTTGAAAGGCGCGTATGCCGACTACACGGACCGCTTGGAGGAATTGAAAGCACTCGTTGGTTTCGCCAGTCGGTTCACCGAGATGCAGGATCTCCTCGCGCAAATCGTGCTCCTCAACGGCGAGACCAGCGATAAGCAGGTCGATCCCAACACCGAGGCGATCAAGCTCACGACCGTCCACCAGGCGAAAGGCCTCGAATACGATGTGGTGTTCTTGATCGGCGCCGCCGATGGCCAGTTCCCCGGCCGCCGTTCGATCGAGAGTGGTGACGTCGAGGAAGAACGCCGCCTCTTCTACGTCGCGGTGACGCGCGCCAAAAACGAACTCTATATCAGCTACCCCAAAGTAGCGAGCCGAGCCGGCCCCGGCGGCATGATGTTGAGCCCCTCACGTTTCCTGCAGGAACTACCCGACGATCTCTACGAAGAACTGCGGATCAAACGCAGCTATGGTTGGTGATTAACAACAGGCTATTCCGTGGCGAGCGAGCCCATCCCTGAACGATTGAAGCCTTTAGTTGGGGAACGGTACGATTGTGTTCAAGGTCATCTGAGTTTCCACGATCAGCTTCGGGAGCCGTTGGATTTCTTGTACTTTCACTCGATCAGACGATTCGGGCTAAAGTATTTGAAGATCAGTCTGAAGGGATCAGTCTGAAGGGGTCTGGCCGTGTTTTGTTATTTTTTGATTGAATGACAAAGAGTAAATCGATGCAGTCTCGTCGTGGCGCGCCGACTACGGATCGAATACCCAGGAGCGATGCATCATGTGATCAATCGGGGAAATTACCGGAGGGATCTTTTTGAGAACGTAGGGGCGGCGGAAGCATTTTTGCGGACACTGTTTGAGGCGGCGGCCAAGTTTGGTTGGCGAGTTCATGCCTACGTCCTGATGCGAAACCATTTTCATTTGGCGGTGGAAACACCCGAGCCAACGTTAGGCGAGGGCATGCATTGGTTGCAGAGTTCGATGGCGACCCGGTTTAATCGATTGCGATCAGAGCGGGGGCACTTGTTTCAAGGCCGTTATCAGGCGCTGCTGGTCGAGGATAGGCCCGCCCTGGCGAGAGTTGTGGACTATATCCATCTCAACCCGGTGAGAGCCAAAATCGTGCCGCCCGAGCAAGCGACAAACTATCGCTGGAGCAGTTTAGCCGCGTTGCTGAAGGGTCCTCGTCCTGCTCTGCTCATGGCCCAAGACTGGCTGCGCGCGAGAGGAGGTTGGTTGGACAATGAAGAGGGCCTCCGGTCCTATGCCAGCTATCTGCGGGAGCTCGCGCAGGACGAGGCCACTTGGTCCCGGGAAGGCCTGGTCGGTCTAGCGCAAGGCTGGGCAATTGGGACGGTCGCGTGGCGGCGGGCGTTGGCAAAAGAGCATGCCGCCCGTTCGCTCACGTCCGGTCTGCCGCGCACTGAACGAATGGAACTCAGGCAAGCGAGTTGGCAGGCAACTCTGGACGCAAATCTGATAAAATTGAGGAAATCGGATTCGGAACTGAAAACCAAGCCACTCAAACAGCCATGGAAAATCATCTTGGCGGAGCGTATCCGCCAGGAATCGGGGGCGTCGATCGGGTGGTTGGCTGATCGGCTTCAACTTGGGGGTTCGGCTACCTTGCGCGGCTACCTTCACCAATCAAAACGCGCAAAAAACTAACAAAACACGGCCAGACCCCGTCAAATCGGAACCCCTTCCCATTCACGGCACGACAAACGTGTCAGCTCGTACTTACTTGGCGGCGAGGCGCGCGCGGCGGTCCGCGGTCATCTTGAGCGCAAAGTAGAGGTTCATCTCGGTCTCGGTGCGCACGGCGGTGTCGCTACGTGCGTAGGGCATGACCGCCGAGCGGAGCTCGCGCGTCAGCCGCTTGTGATCAGGGTGCGACAAAAAGGACACGCGACTGACCACGCCGAGATAGGTGTTCTTGCCGTTTTCGGTCAGATCGGCGGTAACAGTGCGGCCGTCGGTCCAAGTGAGGAGCAGGACGGACGCCCCCTCAGGGGCCTTGGCATTCTCCTCCAGCACTAACACCTCGTCCGCCAGTCCGGCAAATTCGCCGACGCGGCGGCGGTTGCCTTCAGAGTGCTCAAGACGATTTCGCCCGGCTGGAACGCGCGTAACGCAGTTGGTCGAACTTGGGGGTCAAACGTATTGATCGTCACATATAGTCTTCGTCCGGCTGCCGGGGTGTCGGTGTCGCCACGCAGAACGGGAGCCAGCAACAGGGCGGTGAGGGCCCGCAGTAGAGGGAGACGCAGGATATTCATAGGACCTGGGGGTTGGCCGAATTTGGCGGAACGCCCTGAATGAAAACCAAGGACGCAGTGTGGCTCAACCGAATTCCTTGAACCTCAGTAGGGCGATCCGAGAGGGTCAGGTGATTTTCGACCCGCGTCCGTCAAATCAGGGCAACCTCCAACCCGACTCCGTCGGCCGATCCAACCCCGATCCGCCGGATTGCCAAGGGCGCGGGAGTCGTTTGACTGGGAGCATGAGCGAAAAACCTTGGGAACGAAAACCCGCCAAGCCCGCTACGGGCACCAAGCTCACGCCGGAGAACGTCGACTGGGCCCGCGCCCGAGCCAAGGCCGCGGGCCGCCGCTACCCGAACCTCGTCGACAACATGGCGGCCGCCCGCCGGCAGTCCGAACAGGAGCGCCCCACCGACGGTCCGGATTTCCTCAAACGACTCTGAGCACCCGGGCGTGAATAACAGAGGGCAAGCACGGGGCAGCGTAACTGCGGAGGACATGGAGGTCGCGCAGACGGCACGTCTTCACTCTGAGCAGATCAGCCTGACATTCGAATTCTCGCCGTGATGCCTCTCCACCGCAAACCCGGCTATTGAATCCACCGTCTCGCTCAAATCATGAAATCGAAGAAACCCGTCACGCCAGAGGGATCGCAGCTAGCATTTAAATTAAAGACGCTGTTCATGGGCTCCGACGGCACTGTTCCGGAGCAGTATGCCCGGACAGTGGAAAAGAAGCATCTGAACGCTTGGCTCGCCGAAGGTTCGATTGAACACAGACCCTCCGAAAAAGTTTACGCGTTAACACCAAAAGGTGAAAACAGGATAAGGTGATTCCGATTTTTTCCGCCACGGCGTTTCCCGCACCAGGTTCCGGGAGAACGATGCGAGAGGGCCAAGTTGGAATTGTTATAGTTCGAACCACCGGAAAAACGGATGCAATAGGGGCAAAATCGGGCGGGACAATTTTAATTTCACCGTTCTTTTTTTCCAGAACTTAATAATGCCGGTCTCGGTGTCTTTCGAGACGATCTCAATCTCGAAAGAAGCAGAGGTGGGCATGACCAGCCGGCTCACGCATCGAACGCACGCACACCGGTCTTGAGTAGACGGAACGCTCGAAGACTCAATTTGGTGCCCAGCGGGAAGCCGAAAAGAAAAGGCCCATAGAACGCGTATGGAGCCCACTTGAGCCAGGTCACCCGCCACCACAGCGCAACGACCGCGAGCCACACGAGCGCGAGAAATCCAATGAAGAACCAGATCATGTCCAATTCAGCCCGACCTTCCCGCCACTCGATGATTCCAAACGGAAAGCAGAGAGTGAAAAAGCCCGCGATCCACAGTGTCATGACTGCCGTCTTCTTGAGATCGGTCATTGCGATCTGCTGATTGGACGCCTGCAGGGGTGGCGGCAACAATGGCGGCAGGTCTTGGACAGGCAGGGGTGGTGGACAATTTTCGGAAAGCAGCGGTGGGGGCAGGTTGCTGTCGCGGGGCATGGGCAGAATTCTTTTCTATTCACCTCCCGTTCTCAACAAAGAACCCGACCAACTGCATCCGACATTCAACGAGTCCAGGCCGAAGCGGAGCGGCTAGGCCAGCTCTCCCGAAACCCTCGCCCTAACGCATTACCGCCTGCCTGTGCCTACCTGAGAACCACCAATACACTTGGGCGCCCAAATTCAATCCCGGCACGAACCTCAGTCCGGCCGTGTAGCCACGCGATAGTCGTGCGACTCTGGGTCCACACCCGCCGCTGGCTTAAGCCCCGACGACGGCTGCACAAAAGTTATCCCTGCAAGGTCCACCAACCGGTGCGCAGCTGGCCACGCAAGACGCGCAATCAATCCTCGCAGGGGCCGCGCAACTTCCAACGTCTCCCGCCAAAAAGTTCAAACCCCGAAAGGCATTAGGGCCAGATAAACTCAGCGCCCCCGGCCTACTCCGGTCTTGCCCGTCGCCCGTGTATCCGTAGCTCTTGGCGTGCGCATGACTCTCCCTCCCCGCCTCCTTCGCACGCCTGCGGTGCTTCTGTTCGCATTGATTTATCTGGCCAGCCGCTTGAGCGCCGAACCACCCGCTCCCGAAAAAGCCACCCCACCACCGCCTCCCGCCGCCACCACCGAAGTCGCGATCAAGACGGAGATCCCCGCCAAAACGGAAGTCCCGGTTCCGCCCAAGACCGATACCGTCGAAAATTCCGTGGTGAAAGTTTTTGCCACCGTGCGCACGCCCGATCCGTTCAAGCCCTGGACCAAACAAGCTCCGCGTGAGATCACCGGCACCGGCGTGGTCATCGAGGGCAAGCGCATCCTGACCAACGCGCATGTCGCGCTCTACGCCAGCCAGGTGCAGGTCCAGGCCAGCCAGTCCGGCGACAAACTCTCCGCCATCGTGGAATTCGTCGCACCCGGCATCGACCTCGCCGTGCTCAAACTTGAGGATGAGACCTTCTTTGCCACGCATCCCGCTTTGGTCCGCGCAGCGAAGCTGCCCAGCGTGAAGGACACGGTCATGGTTTATGGTTTTCCCACCGGGGGCACCAATCTCTCAATCACGAAGGGCATCGTTTCACGCATCGAATTCGCCGGTTATAACTTTCCCGTCTCCGGCCTGCGCATTCAAATCGACGCCGCCATCAATCCCGGCAACAGCGGCGGTCCTGCGCTCGCGGGGGAGGAGATGATCGGGCTCGCCTTCAGCCGGCTCGGCGGCGCCGACAACATCGGCTATATCATCCCATGCGAGGAAATTGAATTGTTCCTCAAGGACATTGCGGACGGCCACTACGAAGGAAAGCCCGTCATGTTCGACGGCCTGCAAACCAACGAAAATCCGGCGCTCCGCGCCTTCCTCAAGCTCCCCAAGACGACCGAGGGCATGGTCGTACGCGAGCCGGACGGCACCGATGCCGCCTATCCCCTCAAGGTCTGGGATGTCATCACCCACATCGGCGCCTCGCCTGTCGACAACGAGGGCATGGTCAAGATCGGTGAAAATCTCCGCGTGCGTTTTCAATACCTCATCCAGCAGCTCGCGCGCAACGGCAAGCTCCCGCTCACCCTGTTGCGCGGCGGGAAGGAATTAACCGTGGAACTACCCGTGCCCACCAACCGCCCGATGCTCATCCCCGACCTGGAGGGCGAATATCCACCTTACTTCATCTACGGTCCGCTGGTTTTTTCCACGGCGACCTCCCAATTTGTCGGACCACTCAGCAGCAACGCCAATGCCGTCAGCGCACTCAGCAGCCTGGGCAATCCCATGATCACCCGGCGCGGCGACCGGCCGGCCTTCCCCAGCGAGGAACTGGTGCTGATCTCTTCGCCTTTCTTCCCGCACAAACTCGCCAAGGGGTACGCCAATCCCATTTCGCGAATCGTCGAGACGGTCAACGGCATCGAAATCAAAAACCTCGCCCACCTGGTGGGCGTCCTGCACGACACCCAGAACGAATTCATCACGATCAGATTCGCCGGCCGCAACTCCGAGGATTTGGTTTTCCTGCGCAAGGAAATCGTCGCCGCCACCGATGACATTCTCAATGACAACGGCGTCCGTGCTCAAGGTTCGCCTGATACGCTCGCGATCTGGAACGCCAAGCCCGCGAAATAATATGGCATTCCGAAGGTAGGGCGGGGACTCCATCCCGCGCCGGGATGCGCCGCAAAAACTTTTCGTCCCCACCGCGGTGAAGGGATTCGCCGCCCTACCCCTCAACCACCGGCACGAAATCCCACTTCGTCGCCGAGAACAGACCGCGGTCACTCAACTTTAAATCGGGGATGACCAGCAGCGCCATGAATGACAGTGTCATGAATGGCGCATCCAGTTTCGAGCCGGATTTTTTTGCGAGCGCATCAAGCGCCGTGTAGCGCCGTGCCACCATTCGACCATCGAGATCCGACATCAATCCGGCAATCGGCAACGGCAGCACGGCCCGTCCGCGCGGGCCCGCAAAACTCAGGCCGCCTCGGTTTTTTATGATGAGATTGACCGCTGCACACAGCGAGACGTCATCCACGCCGACTGCGACAATGTTGTGCGAATCATGCGCGACCGAGGACGCCAGCGCACCCGATTTGAGCCCGAAGCCCCGAATGAATCCCAGCGCCACCGATGCCCGCGGCGCATAACGATTGATCACGGCAACCTTGAGAATGTCCCGCGTCGAATCCGCGACGACCGCTCCCGCCACAATTCGCGGCAGCACCCGCGAATGCCGCGTGACAAGCTGGCCGTTGATCGCATGAATGACATTCACGGTGGGGGGCGGACTCCGCTCCGCGCCGTTCCGGAGCTCTTCCAATTCCGGCGCGTCAGGGATAACGCGCCCCACCTTGAAACAAAAATCCTCCACCTGGCGCAGCTTCGCCTTGAATTTATTGGGCGTCCGTGACGGCTGGCGGGGTAGCAAGGTGCGGCCATCACGCGCGACCAGTTCGCCATTTAGGTACGTGCGGATCACCCGGAAATTTTTCCAGTTACCGAACACAATGAAATCGGCAGGATCGCCCACCCGCAACAGGCCGACATCGAGCCCGTAATGTTCCACGGGGTTGACCGAGGCACAGCGCAACACCTCAAAGCGATCCGCGCCGGATTTTAGCGCGCGACGGACGTGTTCGTCGATCTGCCGCACCATGAGCAGATCGGGATGCAGATCGTCGCAACAGAACATACAGTCCGCGGCATGCGTTTTCAGCAACGGTGCAAGAGCGGCGAAATTGCGCGCGGCCGAACCTTCGCGCAGAAGAATTTTCATGCGCACCTTCAGTTTATCCCGCGCCTCGGGGAGCGTGAAGCATTCGTGATCGGTCGTGATGCCGGCCGCGGCATAGTTCCGCGCCGCCTCACCCCGCAGGCCCGGGGCATGGCCATCGACCGGTTTGCCCAGTTTCATGGCGGCGGCGATCATCGCCATCAGCGAAGGATCGCGTGCGATCACTCCCGGAAAATTCATGACTTCACTGAGATATTTGATCTCCTTCCGCGCGAGAAGCCGCGCCACCGCGGGGGCGTCCAAAACGGCTCCGGCCGTTTCGAAAGTCGTCGCCGGCACGCAGGAAGGCGCGCCAAAGTTGAATTTAAACGGCGTGCGCTGGCTGTCCCGGATCATGTAATCAATGCCGGGCACGCCGAGGACGTTGGCAATTTCATGCGGGTCCGAAACCGTGGCCACTGTGCCATGCACCACGGCCCAACGCGCGAATTCCGCCGGCGGCAACATGGAACTTTCGATGTGAATGTGAGCGTCGACCAAACCCGGCGCAATGAAGTGCGCATATTTTTTCGCAGGCTCGGGAATCAGCCGGACAATGCGTCCATCCGCCCATTCCACCGTGCCGGGATAGGCCCGGCGCGCATGAAGATCGACGAGGTTGCCGGAGAGGCGCTGCAGGCGGGTGGTCAAGAACGGTGACTTTGGGCCAATTCCCCGCCTTGGCAATCCCCCGGGCACCAGAAAAATCCACTCGCAAAACGGCCCCGCCGGTGCACGTTTCGGTCGTATGTCGACCAATAATGTTACCCGCGGATACCAGAGCCCGATGACGCCTCGTTTTGACGATGATGATGACGACGATGAGGACCGCACCCCGAAGCCCACCTATGCTCCCGTTGGCGCCATGATCCAGAAAAAATTCCTGGAGCAGCGGAAAATCTTCCTGTGGGGCGCCGTGACCGATGAGACCGCCAAGGATCTGACGGAAAAACTGCTTTACCTCGAGACCACCGAGCCGGGCAAGGAGATCACTTTTTATATGAACACGCCGGGCGGCTCGATCACCGCCGGCATGGCGGTTTACGATACGATCAAACTGATCAGCTCACCGGTCATCATCGTGGTCACCGGCATGGCCGCGTCGATGGGTTCGATCCTGCTGTCCGCCGCAAAAAAGGGTAACCGCTATATTTATCCCCACGCGCGCGTCTTGATTCACCAGCCGCTCATCAGCGGTCGCATGGTCGGGCCCGCCTCGGACATCAACATTCAGGCGAAGGAAATGGAAAAACTCCGCGCGGAATTGAACAACATCCTCGCGAGTGCCTCGGGCCAGGATTTTGAAAAGGTCAACCGCGACTCTGATCGCGACTTTTATCTGAACGCCGAGGAAGCCATCGCCTACGGATTGGCTGATAAAATCGTCGATAAAATCTAAAGGTTTTCCCTCACGAGCAGACGTTTCAAGGCCCGCCACCCGGCGGGCTTTTTTTATTTTAAGGCCCGTGGTAGGGCGGATTATCCGGAATCCGCCGGGGAATTACCGCCGCACATCAGCCTCCAAAAACTCAGGGAAAACCGCTGATCCTCGCTCACGAACGCTCGTCAAAGAATTGGCTCCGCGTTCAAGTCACTGAAAAATCCAGCTGATCGGCACATGGAAAATGAGGAGACCGTCTGCTTCTCTTTTATTAAAGCTGATTAGCGAATATCAGCCGTCACTCCGCAGCGGAATTAAAAGATAAAATCGCCACACCTACGACCAGCGCGCCAGGAATAAGGCGTCCGACCTTTCGGAAACTCCCAGCTTCAACGGCGCGGGGTGCGCCTATTTCGCCGCCGCCGGTGGCGGCGTCAATGCGTTGAGCCGGCCCGCGAACTCCTGAATCAGTGTTTGATCACCGGCCGCATCGGCCACGGCTTTGGCTTCGCCGAGCAAAGCCAGACCGGCGGCCGCCGTGGGCGCCTTGGTTTTGACCAGCTTGACGTAAACCTGCAAAGCCGCCGGTTGTGCCCCGTGGGCCGCGAGCAGTCCGGCCATTTCGCGCGCGAGTGGCCAATCTGCCGCCTGAAATTCATCCATCGAATCCATGGTGTGCAACGCATCCACCCCGGCCGGAACGGCATTGGCGGCGAGCGCCAGTCTCGCGCATGCGAGAGCCAAAACCAGTCCGGGATGATCCTGCAGTCCTTTTCTCAACCCCGTCCACGCTTCAGCCGTTTTGCCCTGGCGCAAAAGGAGATTCGCCCGACGCATCAGCGCGTACGGCGCCAGCGCCGCAGGCAACTGCTCAAATTGTCGCCCCTGTTGTTCGAGCGAAACCTTGAACGGACGGTACAACGGATCACCGATCACGATCGATTCCCAGCTCAACGCGGGCAGGGCATAGTAGGCCGCGTCACCAAAATTCCGACCCTGAATGAGGGCGCGTAAGAGAAGATCGGGCCGGGGCATAAGTTCAAAGTAGGGCTCGAACACATTCCCCATCGTGGCCGTCACACCTCGCGCCACCAGCGGTCCGCACCAGCCATACTTGTCGGAATGCAGGGTCCAGGCAGAAAAACCATAGAGGTGCAGCGCGATGGCACCGGGCGGAAACTTGAAACCGTCGACCGCAAACGGGCCGGAGAGATTCATCGCCTGCCAGCCAAAGTAGAGGACCGGCGCATCGAAGCGTGCCGCCGGATTAAAAATGGCGGGCGTGCGCTCCACCTCACCATCAAATCCCAATTCCTCCATCTGCCGCAAACTCGCCCCAAGCCATTTGTCACCCTCCGGACTTGGACCACCCAGATCGATGTAGCCGCGTCCCAGTAAACCCGTGCGCTCAGCGTCCAAAGCGGAGGTCACGAGTTGGCGTGCGCTCTCAAAACTCGGGCCATCCAGCCGCGAGACCTTGATGACCGCTCCCGCATCACGGGCGGAAACGTCCTCCTGATTAAAAAACGGATTCGAAATTATGCCCGTGATTTCATAGCCGCTTTGCGCGAGCAGGCTCAGTTCGGAATCCACCGCGGCCTCATCTTTGTACAATCTCCGGCCCACCCGACGCCCCGTGCTTTCGTCGAGCAGCGCCACGTCATTATTGATGCTCAGTGGCACGCCGCGACAGACCACCAGGTAGGAAAGATGATGGCCGGTCAGGGTATAACGGGTGCGGCCCAGCCGGTCCCTCTGGCGGGTGGCCGTGCCATCAATCCAGCCGCGGCGACACAACTCATCCTGCAGCGGCTGGTAAACCTGATCGATGAATTCACGCCACTTGATCGTTTCGGCCTCGGGCAGCGGCAGCGAAACGATATTGCTCCGCGGCACGCCGCGCTTGCTCGCGTAGAATTCCGCAAGCTGCACCGATTCGGGCTGGTGTGAATTCGCCAAAATGACGACCCGCGCCGCCAGGGGATCGCCGGCCGCCCACAATTGAATCGCGCCGAGCACTTGCGCAATGAACACCCACCGGATCATTTTTGAGCCAATCACTTGAGCGACGCTGCCCACAGTATCGACCGAGATCGAGCTGGTTTTGCAGGGTCCCTCCAAGCTGGCGCTTGCCAAGCTGGACGCGATGTCATTTTCTGCGGACCGGCGATGGATTCCGCCTTCCCGTAAGGGTAAACCGCCCCGCCTCCCGGGACTAATGACTCCCGTTAAATTTAATCCTAACCCGGATATTATTTCACAGACATGGTGATAATTATTCCAAAAATATCCGTCTGCACTCCGGGCAGAGCGACTTGGTCGCGGTTCGCCCCGACCAAGTCGGCCGGACAGGGCGCCTATATCACCCCTCTGAGGGTGAAATGTGCGGGCTAACAGGCATGTCATTTTACTCCACCGATTCACTGCACTCTCTACAGGAGGCGCGGCTCGCATGAAGAACCTGTTCAACTGGGGAGAGCATTGGTCCAACCTGCGGCATCTGCTGGTTTCGACGGGCCTCGTGCTGCCCTTCGCCATTCTTTCCGGCACAGCGAGCGCCGGATTTCTCTGGGCGTTGGAGCGGGTGACGCGATTGCGCTGGGAACACGGGTGGCTGTTATTTCTACTGCCCATCGCAGGCCTGGTGATCGGCTGGCTCTACCATGCGGTCGGCCAGCGGGCCGAGGCGGGCAGTAATTTAATCATGGAGGAAATCCATCAGCCCGGCGGTGGCGTGCCCGGGCGCATGGCTCCCCTCGTGCTTGCAGGTACTCTCGCCACGCACCTCTGCGGGGGCTCGGCGGGACGCGAAGGCACTGCGGTGCAGATGGGCGGCAGCCTCGCGAGTGTCTATGCGCGATTTTGCCGCATCGCACCGGAAAATGTGCGCGTGCTCCTCATGGCCGGTATCGCCGCCGGCTTCGGGTCCGTTTTCGGCACGCCGCTGACGGGCGCGATTTTTGCCATGGAGGTCCTGGTGGTGGGCCGGATGCAATACGACGCCTTGATTCCCGTGCTGGTCGCCAGCGTGATCGGCGATCTGACCTGCTCGGCGTGGGGCATTCGTCACGCGCCCTATCACATCGCGGTGGCAGAAACAGCGGGAGCCTCGCTCCTGCCCAACGGACTCCTGCTCGGCAAGGTCGTGCTCGCCGCCATAGCGTTCGGTCTGGCGAGCCAGGTTTTTTCGGAGCTGACCCATGCGATTAAAAAACAATTCGCCCGCTTCATTGCTTACGCCCCCTTGCGTCCGGCCGTGGGCGGCGTGCTCGTCATCGCGCTCGTCTACGCGCTCGGCACCCGCGACTATCTCGGTATCGGCGTGAGTTCGCCCGATCCGGGCGCCACCACCATCCTATCCGCGTTTGCTCCCGCTGGAGCCCCTCCGTGGAGCTGGTGGTGGAAACTCATTTTCACCGCCGTGACCCTCGGCAGCGGATTCAAGGGCGGCGAAGTCACGCCGCTGTTTTTCATCGGCGCCACGCTCGGCCACACCGTCGCCCTCGTCCTCAGTGGGCCGGTCGACTTGTTTGCCGGACTTGGCTTCATCGCTATTTTCGCCGGTGCCACCAATACTCCCCTGGCGTGCACCATGTTGGGCATTGAATTATTCGGGGCGCACCATGCGGTGTATTATGCCGTGGCGTGTTTCATTGCCTACCTCTTCAGCGGACATACGGGAATCTACAGCGCCCAACAACGGGGCGTCCCCAAAAATGCTCGGCTCCCCACCCAGCCGTCGCCTTAACCCAAACCCAGGGAGGATAAATTATGAACTGGCTGTATTGGTCGCTCTTCTCGGCATTCTTTGCCGGACTCACCGCCGTGCTCGCCAAGGTGGGCGTCGCCGGCGTGGACTCGAATCTCGCCACGGCGATCCGGACCTCGGTCATTTTGATCGTCGCGTGGGCGATTGCCTTCGTAACGGCCAAGCCCACCGAACTCGCCGCGCTCTCAGGACGGACGTGGTTGTTTCTCACGCTTTCAGGTCTGGCGACGGGCCTGTCCTGGCTCTGCTACTTTCGCGCACTGCAGCTCGGTGAAGCTTCGCAAGTCGCGCCAATCGACAAACTGAGCGTCGTCTTCGTGTTGATTTTTGCCGCCTTGTTTTTGCGCGAACCACTGACGCTGCGCACCGGGATCGGCGCTCTGTTGATTATTGCCGGAGCCGCGGTTCTCGCCGGAAAGCGCTGAAAAAAATTCTCGGTTGCAGCAACTTTACCCGCGTTTCCCACCGAACCATCGGGGCGGTGCTCGAAACACAAGTTCGAGCGTGCCGGGTTGTAGGCGGCATGCCTCACATCCCGCCTACCGCCACTTACGATCGACAAACCTAGTGCCGCCGGCTGACCGTCGCCCCCGTTTTGTCCTTAAAGGTCAACCGGTGCGCTTCGACATCGTAGCTGTCGAATACAATGCCCAACTGCGGATTGACGAGGTCGCCGATCACATAGGCGGTGCCACCGATGAATACCCGCGTATTTTCCCCGCCCCGTACCCCGCCAATCCTGAGCGTATCCACCCACGCCTTGAAAGCGGCACTGGCTGGCGGAGGCGGCGGGGCCTTGACTGGTTCAGGCACTGGCTCAACTGGAATTGCCGCGGTTTTTCCCGGCACCGGGATGGCAGCCGGCAAAGCCTTATCGACCGGTGCAGCGGTTGGGGTTTCTGGCTTGGGCTGAGTGGGCAACTCCTTGATTTTGGGTTGAACAACGATCCGGGGGTTGGGAGCAGGCACTGGTGTCTCCACCAGGAATTTCTTGTAAGCGAAGAAAACCCCACCCAAAACGAGCAGGACGGTGATGACGCCGCCGGCGTACACCACCAGACGCTTTTTGGTGGGTGGCGGTTCAGAACGATTAAGCTGGGCCCAAGGAGGGGTTGGCTTGGGGGCGACCGAGGGCGGAGGCGGAAATTCTCCGGGAGGCGCGGGGAAAGGCTTGGCAGACAGCACCCGCCGGGTGGGACTTCCCGACCGCGACACCTCTTCTTCCGATTCAATAAATTCAGGCGCCGGGATCGGGTCGCCTGCGGGCAAAAATTCCTCCCCGGCCTCTGGCTGGAGCGGAGGTGGCGGAAATTCCCCCGGCAGACCGTCAGCTAGCGGCTTGGGCTTCAAACTGAATTTGACTGCAGGCTTTCCGGTTTCAGGCGCTGACCCGGGCGGAGGGAAATGCGCCACGGGAGGGGGGAAATTCGCCGCGGGCGGACGAAAATTAGCCATGGGCGGAGGGAAAACAGCGACCGCAGGAGGAAAATCAGGTTCAGGCTCGGACGTGACGGGCGCGGCAAAGGCCTCGGGAGGTTCGGGCGGCGGGGCCGATGGGCCTGCCAGTTTGGGTTTGAGCCGGACAATTTTGGGTTCTTCGGCAACCGCAGGAGGAACTTCAGATGCGGAAGGAGATGGATCCGCGCCGGGCGGTTGCGGCAGGTTTCCAGGATTGGCCACCAGCTTGGGCTTCAGACGGAGCTTCGGCGCATTTTCTTCGCTCATGGAAAATAGCTTAACAAGTTTCTCCACGGGGGAAACAAAAACTTCGGACGATCTCCTGTGAGGGCCCGCGCCTCAATCCAAAGTCTCATCCCGTTGCGGCGCGATCGTCGTCCACCACACCCACCCCATCAAGAGGACCTGACCGGGCAACCGCAGCCAGAGGATCAGCGGCGAAAAATCGAAACCGGGCATCCGGCCTTGCAAGGCCACATGGAGATTGGCGGGGAAGATCGCGACCAGCAACACCATCAAACCCCAACCGGCATAACGGCGCGCGAACGGCACCAGCGCGCCAATCCCACCCAAAATTTCCCCGACGCCACTCACCCAGACCAAGGCTAGCGGCGAAGGCAGCCAGGGAGGCATCATCCCCAGATAAATTTGCGGCGCATGAAAGTGATTCGCTCCCGCCACGACAAAAAAAATCGCCAGCAAAACCCGGAAGATTGTCCGCCAGTTCATGGCGTCAGACTGCCGCCGGCTGTTTCTTGGCCGCAAACCCAAACGCTTCCCTGATCCAGCTCCACGCCTTTCGCAATCCCACCTCACAGGTGCCCGAAATGTGATAGGTGCGAGCGAAGAGCTCCTCGTGCCCCCGGTACCGGGGCGGCAGGAGCAGGAGCGTATCCAGTTTGTCCGCCGCCCGGTCAAAACCGAGCACCTCAGAGGAGAACAACCCCCTGCCCACTACCAGCCCGTCGCGCGGTACCTCGACCACCCGTTCCGGCAGCACCAGCCACGGACGGAATTTGAAAATCAATTTTCCCTCCGCCTCCTGATAAAGCCGGCCGTACGTGCGCATCGGCGTCCCGGAGATTTCACGAGCCGTGAAAAGCTTGTTGCCGTCAGCCAGCAGTTCGAAGCGGCGGTGGCGCAGGGTGAAAAAATCCCACGTGAATTCCGAACCGAACACCATCAACCGGAACGCCCAGCCGGCCATTAGCCAGGCGAGCAATATAATGACCAACGACAAGGTGGCGCCCACCACCGGATCAATGTAGGCCGTCGCCGCCACCATCGCCAGGACGCTCGTGCGCAATCCCTTCAACACCGTATCCACTCCGCCCCAGGGGCTGAGCAGGATGAGCACGTTGATCGCGTGCCCCACCACCCAGACCACGGCAAACACCGCCACGGACAACGGCACCATCAAAATCGTCAGCAGCCACGACAAGTTGAACGCCCCCAGCTGCATCATGCCCAAGCCGCCCAAGACCGCCGAGTGATGGTCGAGCCCGCTGGAATTCATGATCAGTTTCGAGCCGATCGCGACCAGCGACGGAATGACCGCCCCCGCGGCCACCAACCCGCTGATTTTATTTTCCACGGTTTCGGCAATATCCAGTGGCTTCTTCAGGCCCGGGGGCACGAAGGCCGCAAAACTATCTTTGAAGGCGCAAACTCCCACCAGCAACATCGCCGGCAACCAGAACTTGGGCTGCGCGAACCACGGCAGCGCGGCCTTTTGCTCGGGCGTGCCCGCCTTGAAATACTGGTAAGCCCCCACGCCGCTCACTCCCAACAGCGGCGAAATCGCAATCCCGGTCACCTGCGAGGCCAGCGTGGCCAGCTCGAGCCCTGGCGTCTTTCCCTTGGAGCTCTCTTTCTGGACGGCCGTGGCTCCCGATGCCCCTGGCACCAGCAGCATCGCACCCGCCAAAACGAGGAACAGGAAGACAAGGCGTTTCATCACCCGGACTCTAGCGGACTTTAAGCTTTTGAAAAGCCCGCAAAAATCGCGGGTCAAGGCAAACGCGCTGCAGCCGGCACGCTCACCTAGAGAAAAGGTCGGGGGCGTTATCCGTAACGCGGCGATTCAGGATTTTCTCGCGCCTAACCGCCTCTTGAAAGCCCTGACACTCAGCGCACGATCGCGGCCCTTTTGACGGCGTCGGCCCCAGGAGAAGCGCAAAATTCACGTCTTCTTAAAAGACTCCACCGCTCGCGCCGTCAAAGGCTGGTGAAACCGGCCCGGCGCCGGCACCCATCACTGGCTTTCGGGGTCCAGCCGACGCAACCTCCTTCCCCACTCCCATGAACAACTCAGGTCTCATCTATCTGGTCGGTTATGTTTTGATCTACTTACTCCTCGTTGTCGGCCTTTGGAAATGGCGCATCAGCCGGAGCCAGGAGCGCCATCCCATTCAGGAAAAGATTGTTCGCGCCTCCGGGGAGACGTTGCGGCAGAAAATGGAGACCCTCGATGACACGCTCCTGCTCTACCTAGTCAGCACTGCGCTCGCTCCGCTCCTCGTGATGGTCTTCGGCCTGATGGGCATCGCGCGCCTCCCGGCCAACTACCAGCTCTGGGCGCTCCTCGGGCTCCTTCTGATTATTGCCGCTTCCCTCTATTTCAGCGCCCGCTGGCTGATGCTCATCCTCGAAAAACGCCGCGACCACTACCTCGGGTATTTCGGCAAGCGCGTCGTCGGAGAGGAGCTGGAGGTTTTTCGCGCGAAAGGGTTTCGGATTTTTCACGATGTCCCGGCCCTGGAAGCCAATCCCCCTTTTAACCTCGATCATGTGATCGTGGGGTCGACCGGCGTTTTTGTGATCGAAACCAAGACTCACCGCAAAGGCATCGCCCGTCCCGGCCTGGCGGACCACAAGGTGATATTCGACGGCCAGCAGCTCGTGTATCCCTGGGGCGAGGAATTCCAAGGCCTCAACCAGGCCCGCGACCGCGCCCTCTGGCTTGAGGAGTGGCTCGCCCAGCTCCTCGGCCGTCGAGTCCAGGTTCAGCCGGTCCTCACTTTCCCCGGCTGGTGGGTGGAGGAACATTCCATCGGTGCCGTCCGGGTGACGAGCCCCAAGCAAATTTCCGCCATCGTCTACCGCAACATCACCCTCCTCGGCGAAGAACAGATTGATCTCATCGCCAAACAGCTCGAAGCCCGCTGCCGCGACGTGGAATTTTAATTCCCGCGATTCCGCCTGTTTCACCTCATTGCCGTGCGTCTGTCCGCGCTGAGGCTTGAGGAGCCTTTTACTCCACCGTACGCCGTCATCGATATTTCTGCCCCGGATTTCGAGCGGAAGATCAAGGGTCGGTCGCAACGAAACCAGTCGAAATTGTCGTAGGAAAACCTCCTGGTCTTCGGTGGAAAAATCAGCCACCGCTCCCACTGGAGCCCATTGAAAAGCTCGATCCTATGCTCAAGACCGGGGAGGCTCACCCTCACCCACTCGACGCTCTTCGATCACCATGCGCATTTTTACGAGGTCGCTCCTGCTGCTGCTCATTGCCTTCACCGGATACGCCATCGTTTCCGCTTTCTTGGTCTGGCAGTTGACCAAGCCGGCGAGAAGAGACGTCGGGGAACCTCCTCCTGAATTGGCGACGGCAATCCAAACGGTGACTTTCCCGGCGCGAGATGGCCTCAAGTTGTCGGGTTGGTTCGTCTATTCAGAGCATGCGACCCAAGCTGTGGTGCTCTTGCATGGTCATGGATCGAGTCGCAGGCAAATGCTCGCCCGCGCCCGGCTCTTTCACGACGACGGCTATACCGTGCTCCTCTATGATGCCCGCGGCCACGGGCTCAGCGAAGGCGACAAAGTTTCCGCCGGTTGGTTTGAAACCGCCGACCTCCTGGGCGCGCTCGACTACTTGGAGACGAAAGGCCTGAAAGAATTCGGCTGCCTGGGAGAATCCCAAGGAGGTGCAACCATCCTGCTCGCCGCGGAAAAACTCCCGCCGGAGGTGCGCTGGGTGATAGTTGAAAGCAGCTACCCGACGATTCGTGATGCCTTGGATCGTCGCTTCCGAAATGACGCCCACCTGCCGGGCTGGCTCGCCGGCGGCCTCCTCTTGCCTTTCGCCGAACTGCGTCTTGGCCTCTCGATCGATCAAGTCAGTCCGATCAGTCACATCAGCTCGCTCCACTGTCCCGTCTTTGTCCTTGGCGGCTCTGCTGACCAGCTCACCCAGGCAGAAAGCACCCAGGCACTTTTCAATGCCGCAAGGGAACCGAAGGAACTCTGGCTCGTCGCGGGCGCCGCGCACGTCGACCTCTACGGTTTCGCCCAGCAGGAATATGCGAAGCGAATCATGGCCTTTGTGGCCCGCGCGCAGGCGAATCCGTGAAACTGACTTCCGATCAGGTCTTGGTGCTTGGGATCTGAATGGCAAAAAGCCCGCTCCAGATTTCGCCTGGGCTGTACCGGACCGGCACGCGGGCCGGCTTGCGCAGTGCGCAGCAAACGACTGAATCCGCCCATGTCCTCCTACACTGCTGAAATCCACTGGAGCCGGGGTGAACAGAAGTTCACGGATAATCGTTACAGCCGCGCGCACACCTGGCACTTCGATGGGGGCACCGTGGTGCCGGCTTCTTCCTCGCCGTCAGTCGTGCCACTGCCCATGTCCAGTGCGGCGGCAGTCGATCCCGAGGAGGCTTTCGTCGCCAGCCTCTCGAGCTGCCACCTACTGTGGTTTCTCTCCCTGGCCGCCAAACAGGGCTACACCGTCGATTCCTACACCGATGCCGCCAGTGGCATCATGGCAAGAAACGCCGCCGGCAAACTCGCTCTGACCCAGATCACTCTGCGTCCACTCGTGCTCTTCAGTGGCATCCACTCACCCGACCGCACCGCACTCGATGCGCTGCATCATGCCGCGCACGACGAATGTTTCATCGCCCATTCCGTGCGCAGCGAGGTCGTCATCGAACCGCGCACCACCTGAAGCCGGGAGGATGTCGATCAAGGCAGCGCGCTTTATCCTTCACGCGCGGGCACCATGAACCATGCTCACAAACCGGGCGGATAGTCCGCCTGCCACCTCCAATTCGGAATCGTCGCCGCACTTCAAATCCCTTTAGCTGGCACGCATGAAAATCGTGTTCGTAAGCATGGGGATTATTCTCACGCTGACCGTGCTCGCCGGGCTCTTTCTCTACCTCGCGGGCCTCGCCCAGCCGGAACGACATGCCGGGAGCATTACATTCACCATGGCAAAACCGAGCACGGTTGTCTGGGCTGCGCTCACCGACTACGCCGCCATGCCGCAGTGGTGGCCCGCAGTGAAAAAAATCCGCTTCGAGACCCGCCCCAACGGCGAGGTCGTCACCTGGGACACCGACCGCCGGGGTCGGGAAACCGGCTTTCGCACCAACGAGAAAAAGCTCCGGCGCAACTCGTTCGCGAAATCACCGGCGACAACCTGCCATTCGGCGGCACGTGGACCTATGCGCTCGTCGATGCAAACAGCGGCACGCAGTTAACGCTGACCGAGGACGGATTCGTCAAACCTCCGCTCTTTCGCGGCATCGCCAAATTCTTTCTGAAAACCGATGCCACCATGCGCGATTTCGCGTAGTACTTCAGCATCTATATCGCAAAAAAATAATCGACTGGCGCAGGGGGAATTTGTCCGGATTCCTGCAACTTGACAAAGCTTCCCGGGTTTTCTTCCCCAGCCTGCGGCAGTCCGACACGAATTTCCGCGCCGGATAGCAGCGGGCCTTTGCACCCATGCTCCACGACCTTCGCTTCGCCTTTCGGATGATTGCTTCGCACCGCTGGTTCTCCGCGGCGGTCATTGTCACCCTCGCCCTCGGCATTGGGATCAACACCACGGTTTTCACGCTAGTGAACGCCGTCCTTTTCAAGCCGGTGCCGGTCCCGGGAGGCGAGCGCATCGTCACGGTGGCCAACTACAATCTTACCAAACCGGATGAACGCTCCGGGGTTTCCTGGGCCGACTATCTGGAGTACAAAGCACAGAACCGCAGTCTCGAGGGGATCGAAGCACTCAGCCGGAATCAGGGCACCATCAGTGAACCGGGCAATCCGCCGGAACGCTTCGGCATGGCACGCATCACCCCCGGTCTCTTTACCCTGATCCGCATCCCCGTCGTGCTGGGCCGCGGGTTTACCCCGGCCGATGGCAAGTCGGGGGCTGAAGCAGTCGTGCTCCTCGGCCACGGCATCTGGAAAAATCGTTACGCGGGTGCTTTGGATGTGATCGGCCGCGCCATTCAGGTGAACGGCGCTCCTGCCACGATCATCGGCGTCATGCCCGATGGTTTTAAATTTCCCAACAACGAGGATTTCTGGATGCCGCTGGTGCCCGACGCGGAGTTGGAGAAGCGCTCCAATCACGGCCTCGAGCTGTTCGCCTTGCGCAAGACCGGCACTTCCATCGCCACCGCCAATTCCGATCTGGCCGTCATCGCCAGCCGGCTGCTCACCGAGCATCCGGACACCAACAAGGATGTCGGTACGCTCGTGCGGACCTTCCACGAAACCTATAATGGCGACCAGATCCGCGTGGTCTTCCTGATGATGCTCGGCGCGGTGGGTTTCGTGCTGCTCATTGCCTGCGCGAATGTCGCCAACATGATGTTGAGCCGCGCCATCGCCCGCGCCCGGGAAATCGCCGTGCGCGTGGCCATGGGTGCGACACGCTGGCAGATCATACGGCAGCTGCTGGTGGAAAGCGTGCTGCTCAGCCTGCTCGGCGGACTGTGCGGCCTGGGGATCGCGCTCTTCGGCGTGCATGCATTCGACCTCGCCACGCAGGACGTCGGCAAACCGTATTGGATCATCTTTGCCATGGACTGGCGGGCCTTCGGGTACTTCGCGCTGCTTTCGGTTTTGAGCGGCATCCTTTTTGGTCTCGTGCCGGCATTGCAGGCCTCGCGGGTCGAGCTGAACGCCGCGATGAAAAACGGCACCCCAGGTGGCGGCAGCCATCGCGGCCGATTGACCGGCACGCTGGTCGTACTCCAATTCGCCCTCACGGTGGTGCTCCTCGCCGGTGCGGGCCTCATGATCCGGAGTTTTTTTGCCGCGCAGAAACTCAACTCCTTCGTCCAGCCACAGAGCATTTTCACGGCGCGCATCCAATTGCCCGAAGGCAAGGGCGAGCGCTATGCCGAGCCGCTCGCGCGCCGGCAATTTTTCGAAAAATTGCTGCCCGAATTGCGGGCGCTGCCGGGGGTAAACGAGGTGGCCGCCACCACAAATTTCCCGGGATTGGGCACGTCGGAAAGAGCCATCGAGATCGAAGGCCGGCGCAGTCCCGATCCCAAGCAACCGGTCCGCGCCTCGTTTATCGTGGAAACGGCAAATTATCTCCCTGCCATCGGTCTGCCGCTCCTCACCGGTCGCGGTTTCACTGAGGCCGATGGCGACACGGGAAAGGAATCCGCCATCGTGTCGCGAGCATTTGCGGCCAAACACTGGCCGGGCGAAGAAGCAGTGGGAAAACGCCTCCGCTTCATGGAAAACGAAAAGGGCCAGGAATGGATGACGGTGATCGGAATCGCGGCCGACCTGAACCAGAATCCGAACAACCAGAACGCGCCGCCCTTGATCCACATCACCTACCGGCAGCAGCCTTGGGGATGGATGGGCGTGATGCTCCGCGCCGCCGCCGATCCCGCGCTGTTGGCCGCACAAGTTCGCGCCGCCGTGCAAAAAATCGATCCGAACCTGCCGCTCTTCGAAGTGCGGACGCTTACCATGGCCTTGGAAAAACAGCGCTGGTTCCTGCGGGTGTTTGGCACGCTCTTCACCGTGTTTGCGCTCACCGGCCTGCTCATGGCTTCGGTTGGAATTTATGCGGTGGTGGCACAGACCACAGCCCGCCGCACCCGGGAGATCGGCATCCGCATGGCGCTCGGCGCGACGGCCGGCAACATCGCGCGATTGGTGCTATCGCGCGGCCTGATTCAATTGATGATCGGACTGGTGCTTGGCCTTGGTGGCGCCTTCGCCACTGCGCACCTGATGGACAAGACCGGCTTTCTGATCGGCATTTCGTCGCATGACCCGCTCGTGTTTACCGGCCTTACCTTCCTCTTAACTGGCATCGGCCTGGTCGCGTGCTGGCTGCCGGCCCGACGCGCCGCCCGGATCGCACCGACGGAGGCTTTGCGGACCGAGTAAAAATCCCGGGGCATCGACCATAATTCTCACGGAGGAGATGGCCCCCGGCCGAAAGAAGAGATATTGCAACCCCACCCTCCGTTTCGTGTTAGTCTGCCCAGATGCCACCGCTCCCACGCCTGTTCCTGGTTTTCATTTTATCCGCCGGTGGAGTGTGGGCGGCCAACCCGCAGACAAACCCGCTGGATCTCAAGCCCAACCCTGAGGTCGTTCAATATGCCGCGGCGCATCAGATTCCGCTTGAAGGTTTCGAACTGGCCGGCGCAAGGGAAACGGCCCAGCCAGATGACCGGCTCATCGTTCTCTTCACCGTTCAACAAGGCACCGCCTCACGCCAATGGCTGGGTGAATTCCGCTCCGTCGCACTGAGCGAGCGCGAGGCAAAATCCAAACCCGGCACGGGACTTGGCCCTTTGAGTTTTTTTCAGTCCTCGCTCAAAACCGACACCGGGCACGAGTTCAGTTTTGCCCAAGTACCCGTGGCCCTGGAAATCCGAACCCATGGACCGTTCACTGGCGAGGCTCCCACCGCCAGCGAGGACGTAATGACAAACACCCGGGTGCTCGCCACGCGCGATTACCTCGCCCTCGGACTGGCCCCGATAGGCGAAATCGAACTGCGCCTGCGCGCCGCCGGGAAAAAAAATCCCGGGCTCTCGTTTATGTTTCGCCCGAAATATTCCCCGGAACAGATGGCCGCCTCCACGGCGCGGGCCCAGGCAGCCGGTTTCACCGAGGACGACGAACGCGCGTATGCCGAGGGCATCTACGCTCTCGTCCAGTTCGCCTACCTCGCATTCCGGACGGAGCGTCGACATCATCATGGGGGAAATCGCCGATTCACCGACGCTTTTCTCCGGGGCCTTCGTCAATCTCGACTGGAACAAACTCCAGCTGGAGGACGGCCGGAACTGGAATCTGCCCTCGGCGCGGGTTTTCCGTTTGCCCTATAACTTCCAGTCAAAAACGAAAATGGGTGGAACGTTTTTTTCACGACCCCGCTGCCGCCGCTGCAAAATATGGCCGGGGTTCTGGGACTCACGGTGGACTGGACCTCAAAGACACCGGGCAAGCGGTTGATCGTACGCGTGGTCGCCCGCCGGCGCGCCACCCCGTGATGGCAGGGCATTGCCGCTTGCGATATAATTCATCCGTCCACCCACGCGTGCCCGGCCTCAAAAACATTCCTCCGGCCGGCGGAAAAGTTGTGCGGCGCATCAGCGAATAATCTCCATGACGACCGGCTCCGCATTGCGGCCTGAACTATCTCAGTGCAAAAATGATCGTTTAGTGTTTTCCAGATGCATGGCCGTCACCCGTCTACCCCTGATCATCGGTTCCGTATTCGCGTGGGCCGCGTGCTCGTTCTGCTCGCTGCTGATCCAGTGGCAGCCGGCCAAAATCCCCCTCGACTTGGATGAAGTCTATTGGATTGGTTCCTCCTACTACTACCATCTCGCGTTCGTTCAATGGGATTGGACCAACCCGCACTGGCAACTGTTACCCGCCCGCGAGAATCCACCTGTGGCAAAATATGTCATAGGCCTCGGACTCGCCGCCAGCGGACGGCAGGTGGATTCCATCGACGGCCTGAGTTATTTTTATCTTCGCTGGCTGGGTTGGGATAAAAACCCTGAAGTGCGCGGCCAGCTTGACGTGGACAAGCGGGCCAAAGTCATCGACGCCGCTACCCCCGGCTTTCGTGAAAGGCTGCGAGAAAACGGGCGGCTTCCCCTGACCCGGCCTTTCCTGCAGGTCGCCCGAAATACCGTCGTGGTGTGCGCCGTGCTCTCCAGCCTTCTCCTTTTTTTGCTTGGGGCGACAGGTGTTCATTGGCTGGCCGGCTTGGTCGCGAGCCAGTTGTTGTTGCTTCATCCCATAGTGGTGTCCGCTTATCACCACGCGATGGCGGATACTATCGTCCTGATGCTTTCGCTGGCTGCCGCCCTGGCCAGCTTCTGCTGGTTTCGGTATTTTTCGAATCCACAGCGACCGGCTCTGAAGGTGAGCCTGGCCCTGACTTTTTTAACCGGTGCAATGCTCGCTTTCGCATGCGGAGCCAAAATGAACTCGCTCACGCTTGTGCTGCTGACCGGTCTGCTGGTCGCCTTTTCCGCCGCACAAAAATGGCTTCGGCAGGACCGCTCGGGCGCGATTCAAGCCGGTGCTCACGGAGTCGGCATCCTCGCATCAGCCTTGATTGTCTTCGTGGCGATCAATCCTGCCATCGTGCAAAATCCCATGGAGGGGTTGGCGGCCACCGTCATGGAGCACCATCGCTCGCTGGCCATCCAGGCGGATTTGGTCACCGGCCAGCTGACGGGGCTGCCCAACCGATTCGCCACCGTAGTGGCCCTGGGGTTTTTCGGCTGGATTCCCTTCCTGCTCATGACGGTGTTGGTGGCCTGGTGCGCAATTCGTCAATGGCACGAAGAACTCATCCGTTTCGCGGTATGCTGGTGGCTGGTCACGCTCGTGATTGTCACGCTGTGGATTCCTTTCGCCTGGTCACGCTACATCATCCCGGTGGTCCCTCCTTCGGTGCTGTTAATTGGTTATCTGTTTCAGCATATCATCCTGTCGCGGGCAGGCCGGAGTGCAAACCGGCTGGGTGCAGCCCCGGTGAATTAGGCGAACGCGCCAACCCAAAATCTGCCAGCGGCCGCGCGGCTCGGAAAATTCAGGCGGCAAATTCCTGCAATGAATGCCGCACGTCCTCCGGCACGGCGCCGGTGATATTGGGCACCACCCAGCGGAAGAGCTGGTGGATTTCCTCCACTTGCGCGGGAGTCACCGGGCGCGATTTTTTTTGTTTCTGGAGGGACGCAAATTCCAAGGTGCCGCTGGCCGCGCTGCCCCTGACACAATAGTCAGCGAGCTGAAACTCAAACCATTGAATCGCACCCGCGGTTGCCTCCCGCCAGACCGTGAGATGCGATTCATAATCCCCGCCATAGTGCTCCACGACGTAGCCCGCTGCATCAGCTCCAGCTGCCGCGGTTTTAACTTTCTCGGACTTGAGCGAGGCCCCGAATGCCACCAGCTCCAGCAACTGCCGGTATGCGGGGGGAGTTTTTGCGGGGACGAAATCGAAGGTCAGGCCAAACAGAACGGAATCCTGATGGCCCCGCAAGTGGGCCACGTGACAGGGCAGCGTGAGCTCGCAGTCGGCGAGGGAGAGGTTGAGCCGGCAGGGATCGCCGCGGCGGGCCGCCGTCGCGGGTGGAAGCTGCAGACTCACGCCGGTCGCGGAAAAATTTATGGGCCGCCCCACCCAATCCCAGCCCTGGCCATCGGATGACTTCAGTAGCTCCCCAAATTCATCGCGCCCCACCAGGTTTAACACCGCCTTGAGCGGAAAAGCCGGGCCCACAGCGTAGCGGGAAGCGCGGCGCTGTTCCTTGGGGTTGTTCTTTAAATTGAGGATGCGTTCAAAAAATAACATGAATGGAGCACGCCGGCGCAGATGCAGGATCGAAGGGGGATGTGGCCCCGCCTGAGGCCCCAGCACTACCAGTTCAGTTGTCGGCACATTTCTCTCATACTTGAGCGCCATCCGCAAAAATCTGTAAATAGGCCCGGCGACAGGCCGGCTCTACTCCCGACTAGCCGAAAGCCCAATCGCAGTTCCTTCACAATTGCGCAGGCCCGCTTCTCCCCTATCGCTAGACGAATGCATCGCCCATCCTTCGCTCCGTCCAGGTCGGCGAAAAACCCTTCACGGATTTTTTGGGCATTCGCAAAATTGATTGTGGCGTCAATTGAGTTAGGTCGCTTACGTGAATTTTAATGGGGGCGAGTTCCGTCATCGACGCAGATCCCGAGCAGGCGAGACTCGCCGTACTGCGGAGCTATCGCATCGTGGATACGCCCCCGGAAAGTCAGTTTGATAATATTGTGCGGCTCGCTGCGGACCAGTGCCAAGCGGGGACAGCCGGGTTAACCCTCGTGGACGAAAAGCGCTGCTGGTTCAAAGCCCGGGTTGGGGTAGACCGAACGGAAATTTCGCGCGATCTTTCCTTTTCCAACCATGCCATCCGCAGCAGCGGTATTTTCGTGGTGACCGATGCCCGGCTGGACCACCGCTTCAGCCACCTGCCCGTGGTCACAAAGGATGGTTTCAATTTTTTTGCCGGAATGCCTCTCGTCACTCCCCATGGACATTGCATTGGGGCTCTATGCGTACTGGACCGTCAGCCGCGCGAAATTCTGCCCACCCAAATAGCGGCACTGAAAATGCTTTCCCAGCGGGCCATGGATCTGTTCGAGCAACATCGCGCCAAGCACGTGACTTCGCCCGTCGCGAGCACGCCACCCGTGTCCACCGGAGAGTCCAAGGTTGGCCCCGGCTCCGTGCTCATCGTCGATGACGACGATGCCGTGCGCTCCTTCGTCTGCGTCGCCTGCCGCCGGCTGGGCTATCAAGTGTGGGAATCCCCCAACGGAATTGAAGCCCTCAGCCTGCTCGATAAAGATCCGGATAAAATAAGCATGGTCCTCACCGATGTGAACATGCCCCTCATGGATGGGCTGGAGTTGGTGAAGGCCCTGAAGAAGCGCCCGTCAATTCCTGCCATTGCAGTCATGAGCGGCCGCTTCGATCCCTACATTCTTTCTTCCCTCCGGGCCGAGGGCATCACCGCCTTGCTGAGCAAACCCTTCTCAACGGAAGAACTTAAGCAGACGCTGTTGCGCGCGAAGGCGGCTCGCGCCTGAGGCCGGCGCCAGTTGGGTCACTGATAATTCAAACCGCCCGGGTGCGCACTCTAGTTTCCTGGCGCCGCCGGTCCGGGCGATTGCGGTTTGAAGAATGAAAGATGGCGGGCCTCGAGCCAGCGCAACCGCTCCCCGATCACCGCGGCCTCCGGATCTCGGACATAAACTGAAAAGTCCGCCTGCGCGTTCGCGACCGCCAGCTCATGCGTCGCTTGATATCGCTCGATCCATTTCAATTTTCCGCGGGCAATTACCGCCGCATACCGCTCCGGAACAAAATTCGCCCAAATGACCAGGCTGAGAGCCACCGCTGCCATTGCGAAGGCGCCGCGAAATCCGTTCCCCATCCGCACCGTGCCGTGCTCGGCATGCAGCACCAGACCGCAAACCGCCGGAATCATCAGCGTCAGGTAGCGCCACATAAACGCGGCCTCCAAATTGACCGGCAAACGGCCGATCGCCGTAAACGCGCAATAGATCAGCGAGGTCGCCGTCAACAGCCAGATCACTTGCGTGGGCGCTTGCGCCGGGCGCCGCCAAAGTCCGCTGGCGGACCACGCGCACGCTCCCGAGACCGACAGCAGCAACACGGAACCAACCAAAACCGTTGCCCACGAAACCGCCCTCCAACCCACGAGGCTGGAAAACATCAGCGTGAGAAATCTCGGGTAGTCCCACCAGTTGGGCACCGGGAAACGCCAGCCGGGCACCGCCGGTTCCCAGCGGTAATGCCAGCCGAAAGCCACCATCGCGACCAATGCAAAAGCTGCGATCCACTGCAGGCCCCGGTTTTCATCCGGACCCGCCCGTCTCCCGAGCAGCGCCGTCAGCGTCAGTGAGGCCACGAACGCGCAGAACCCGAAACCCGTAAACAGGCAAAACAGATTGAGTGCGCCGACGCCGGCCACCCGCACCGCCCAGGACCGGCTGATCCAGGCGTGCGCCAGCAGAAAAACCAGCAGCACCGGCAAAATGCTGTGCGCCAGATTCGGAGTCAGCAGGATGGTTTCCCAATGCACGGGATTGATCAGCAGCAGCGGAAAAACCGCATCCGTCCATTTGAGCGCGCCGCGCAAACGGGCCGCCAACACAATCGCGGCCAGCGCAGCCAGGATGAGAATCACCACCGCGGCCCACGCCTCCGCGCGCACATCCCAGCCGGTCGCTCCGTAAAGATACCAGTTGATCACGCCGCCTAATCCCTGGCGGTGCGGTCCATGTTGCCAGCGAAAACAAGTCCAAGGGCCTTCGTTCGCGAACAGCGGCCGCATCAAATCCCATTGATCCTGATACAGCAGGTTGACGGCACACGCCTGCACCAGCCCCGCCAGCCGAATCACCGACACGATGAATGCACCCGCCACTACAATGACCGCGACCAGCGCAGAGCGGCTCGAGCGCACCCCCCCGGATCCATCGTTCGATTCTTTCACACAGCCAGCCAATGTCCCCGCCGTCTGGCTGGCGAGACGGAACTCTGGTTGAACCGGGCACAAAAATCCCGCGCGGCATGGCTTGAGGCAGACGGGTGCCTCCCGCGCCCACGGCCATCATCGCGGATCTACACATTCAACATCTCCGGGATTGCGCTGGCTGGAATATTGAACTCAGTAAGGCCCTCATTTCCCATGACTGAAAAAGTTGAAAACGTCATCATCGTCGGCACCGGTTGTGCCGGTTTAACCGCCGCCATTTATACGGGCCGGGCCAATCTGCAGCCCTTGGTGCTCGAAGGCGTGTTGCCGGGCGGGCAGCTCACCACGACCTCCGAAGTGGAAAACTTTCCGGGCTTTCCCGAAGGCATCGATGGCTATCAGCTGATGCAAAACCTGCGCAAGCAGGCCGAAAAATTCGGCACGCGCTACGAAAGCGGTTCAGTTCAGGGCATCGACACGGCAAAGTGGCCCTACACGCTCAAACTTTCCGACCGTGAAATCCGGGCGAAGACCATCATCATCGCCACGGGCGCCTCGCCCCGCCTCACCGGCATTCCCGGTGAAAAGGAACTGTACGGCGGCAAAGGTGTGACGACCTGCGCAACCTGCGACGGTGCGTTCTACCGCAAGATGGACGTGGTCGTGATCGGGGGTGGCGACAGTGCGGCCGAGGAAGCGCTGTTCCTCACCCGTTTCGCCAGCAAAGTTTATCTGGTGCATCGCCGCGACTCGTTGCGCGCCTCGAAAATCATGGCCGACCGCGCCACGTCACACCCGAAGATTCAATGCGTTTGGGACAGCGTGCCGGTGGCAGTCGAGGGCGTGCTGGAAGGCGCCGTCAGCGGCTTGAAAATCAGACATGTCAAGACTGGCGCCGAATCCGTGCTGCCGGTGAAAGGCGTTTTTGTCGCCATCGGCCACGAGCCAAACACCGCGCCATTCAAGAGCGCGGTCGATACTGACGACCAGGGATATTTCGTGCCGGTCGGCCACAGCCAGGTGAAGACGAAAACTCCCGGCGTGTACGTCGCCGGTGACTGTGCCGACCATCATTACCGCCAGGCCATCACCGCTGCGGGCATGGGCTGCCAAGCAGCCATCGAGGCCGAGCGCTGGCTCGCCCAACAAGGCGGTTGAGCGAATCTCCGCGCCAAGCCGGGCGGTGGGAGATTTTTTGCTGCAGCGTGATTTTCCTCTAACGGAAAAAATCCCGGAGAATATTGCAACGCGGCCTTGCCCCGGGGACGGCGATGCCTTGCGCTCAAGACATGCCCCGTTCCTTCCGTGCTTTTTTTACGGCGATGCTTGCGCTGGTGCTCGCCTGGCCGCTGACCCGTTTGTCTGCCCAACCCCGGGACGTCCATCCAGTCCTGACCGGCGAATCCGCGCTGTCGCTCAATGGCCGCTGGCAGTTCAAATACACCGCCGGCTCTGACTTGGGCGCCGACACAGCATTCAGCGCATCGGAGTTTCCAGATGCCACCTGGGCCTCGATTGCCGTGCCCGGCCACTGGGAATTGCAAGGATTCGCCGAGCCGAAATATGCCAGGGTCGAAGAGGGGACCGGACTTTACCGCCGCACCTTTCGCGTGCCGGCAAAATGGGAAGGTCAGCGCGTTTTCATCCATTTCGACGGCGTACTTTACGGCTTTGATGTTTGGGTGAACGGCACGAAGGCCGGCTCGTGGGCCAGCGCCTACAATCCCGTCGCGTTCGAAATCACCGATGCACTGAAGCCCGGCGGCGAAAATGTGCTCGCCGTGCAAGTGACCACGCGAAGCCTGGGCTTTGATTTCGACGTCAATGATTGCTGGGCGCTGTCCGGAATTTATCGGGACGTCACGCTATTCGCGGTGCCGGCGGTGCATTTTACCGGCTTCACCACCGATACCAAACTGCAGCCCGATGGCTCGGCGATCCTGAATCTCACCGCGTCAGCCAGTGGCGGCGGCCCGGAAATGGTCCGGGGAATTTTGCGGGCACCCGACGGTAAAGTGGTCCGCGAATTTGAATTCGCCTCCTCAGCCCGCACCGCACTCTCCATTGAACATCCGCAACTCTGGACCGCCGAGACGCCGGTGCTCTACACGCTGGAACTGGCCCTCACCTCCGGTCAGCGCGTCAGCGAAAAAATCGGACTGCGCGAAATCACCATCAAGGACGCCGTGCTCCAGCTCAACGGCCAGCCCATCAAACTGCGGGGCATCGATCACCACGACATCTGGCCGGCCAACGGCCGGGTCGCCACCGAGGAATTGATGCGGCGGGATCTCGCGCTTATCCGCGCCGCCAATATCAATTTCATCCGCACCTCGCACTATCCGCCGCATCCGCGTTTCCTCGAGCTGTGCGATGAGCTGGGCTTTTACGTGATGGATGAAGTACCCTTCGGATTCGGCGACAGTCATCTCACGGATGAAGCTTACCGTGAAACCCTGCTCGTCCGCGCCCGCGCCACCGTCGGTCGCGACCGGAACCACGCCTCCGTAATCGTCTGGAGCGTCGGGAACGAAAATCCCAACACCCCGTTGACGATCGCCACCGCCCGCCGCACCAAGGAACTCGACCCGACGCGACCCGTGTGTTTTCCGCAAATCGGCTCCTATTTCGCCAAAAGCTTCCCGGAGTTGCCCGACGATATCGACATTTACGCCCCGCATTATCCCAGCACCGCGACCGTGAAGGATTATGCCGCACGCCTCACCCGGCCGGTCATTTTCACCGAGTACGCTCACGCCCTCGGCCTGGCCGCCGACCAAGTCCAGGCGCAGTGGGCGATCATGCAGGCCAGTCCGCGCATCGCGGGCGGTGCGATTTGGATGTTTCAGGATCAGGGCATTCTCCGGACTGCTACCGCCACGCAGACTCCGGCCACTTCCCATGAGCTCGGGCTCGCGGTCTGGCCAGACGCCACCCATTATTACGACACCTCGGGCAACGGCGGCATGGACGGAATCGTTTACTCCGATCGCACCCCACAACCCGATTACTGGGAAGTGCGGAAGGTTTATTCACCGGTGCAGATCGCCGGAAGGTCCCTGACGTGGCACGCCGGTTCCAATTCGCTGACTCTCCCCGTCGAGAACCGTTTTGATTTCCGCACACTTGAAGGAATGACCCTCACTTGGTCTCTCCGACGCAATGGAGCCGAGGTGAAGGCCGGCTCCTTGCCCCTTCATGCTGCCGCGCATCGGACAGAAACCGTGGAACTGAAGGTAGAGGGGCCGGCAGATCTGGATGCAAACTTTACCTGGTTGGAAACCCACGTGCTGAACGAGCGGAACGAGTCACTTCAGGATCGCAGCATTCAATTAAAACCAGCCCTCTCCGCTCATCCATCCGTCGCTTCCACCCTGCTTAAACAACCACCCACAGGCCAACTGGCGCTACAGGAAAGCGCGGATGCATTCACTATCGTCCATCCCCAGTTCAACCTCAGTTTGAACCGGGCCACCGGGGAAATAAAATTGCGCGACGCGGCCGGAGTGGAGCTCGCCACAGGATTTCAACCTCACGCCGGCCGCCGTTTCACCGAGGGTGAATTCGTGCGCGCAAAGCGGGAACTCACGTGGACCGGCGCGGTGTTGCCGGCGGCGGCTGGCGTCAACACTATCGCCACGCAGGCCGCCAACGGCATTACCTTCCATGTGCGCGGCCGTTATCCGCGACCCGACGCACCGGAACAGGCGCTGGAAGGTGAATTAAACCTGCTTGTCACCACGAATGGCGCCATCGAAATCGCCTACGATTATGTGCCGACCAACAGCCATGGCTTGTTGCTCGAAGCCGGCCTCGCCATGACTGTGCCCGCGACCGCATCGGAATTCCAATGGGCCGGCGACGGGCCCTATGCCGGCTATCCCGGCAAGGACGTACTGAATGAATTTGGATTGTTTCACCTTAACCGCGAAGACCTGTATTTCCAAGGCAACCGCGGTGCCGTTGAACTCGCCATGCTCACCTCACCCAACGGCGCCGGTGTACTCCTGCTCCCGGAACAACCCGCCGATATCGCCGTCGAGAACACGCCGGCAGGTACGGTATTCAGCCACAATGCCCTCCTCTCAGGCCGGGGCACAAAATTTGTCAGCCCGGACACTTCAGTCCAAGCGGAGTCGTCGCCGCACATCACGGGCAAATTCACCCTGCTGCCACTCACGGCCGATTGGCCCGCGGCGTTGACCAAGTGGTTTGGCGCGCCCTCCGCGACCAAAGCGTTCCACCCCTTCCATCACAGTTACGACCAATAGATTGAAAGTGTGGTCCCGGCCGTTGCGATAAAGTGCGGTGATAATCTTGTCGTTCGCAGGTGATCCCTTCCGCAACACCAGCGGCTCGAGCAGCGGCCAAGACTAGCCCGCAGAAGATATTAAGCTTCTTCCAGCGGGTGCCGATAGAGTAAAGACGAGTCCTATGTTTTGGAAAATCACGATTTCATCGGTCGCGCTTGCGCTGCCGCTTGGCTTTGTTGCCGCGGCCGAAAAAGCCCCCGCTGTCGACAAGTCCGGCTATACTATTTTCAAACGCACTCCGGAATCCCAGCTCCGCGAACTGACCACTGATCGTCCCGATCTCACCGAAAGTCCCTACACGGTGGATGCGGGATGGTGGCAGGTGGAGATGGATTTTTTCAACAACACCCTCCATCACGACAAAACCGGAGGCGCCGATGTGAAGGCCAGTGTTCTGGGTCTCGGCATCGTTAATCTCAAGGTTGGTCTCACCAATAGTATCGATCTCCAGACCGTCATCGAAACCCACACTCGCGTTAAAATCCAAGATCGTATTGCGGGCACGCGTACAACTGTCTCCGGGTTTGGCGACACCATTTCACGACTCAAAATCAACTTCTGGGGCAATGACGGCGGCGAAAGTGCGTTTGGCCTCATGCCCTTTGTCAAATGGCCCACCAATCAGCACGGGCTGGGCAACAAATCCGTCGAGGGCGGCCTGATCATTCCCTACGCGCATGCTTTATCCGGCGGTTGGGACATGGGCCTCATGACCGAATTCGATTTCGTGCGCAATGAGGCCGATGACGGCTACGCCACGGACTGGCTCAACACCATCACCTTCGGCCACGATATCGTCGGCCGCCTCGGAGGCTATCTTGAGCTGACCTATCTTGTCACCCGCGGCCCGGCCGAAGCGACCTTCGACTGCGGCCTCACGTATGGCGTCGGCAAACACGCGCAGCTCGATGCCGGCGTAAACCTCGGCCTCAGCCGCGCCAGCCCGGATATCAATTTCTTCACCGGACTCAGTTTCCGGTTCTGACCCCGTCCGCCATGAAACTCACTATCAGCCACAAAGTCTTCAGTATCACGCTCGCCGCCGCCCTCGTCCTCGGCGTCGTCCTGCTCGGCGTTTTCCGCCAGCTCTCCACCATTCGCGCCAACAACGACCGCGTGCTTCTCCTCGCCAATGCCCTGCAGACTCAGCAATCGGCGGACATGATGCATGATGCCCTGCGCGGGGACGCCACTGCGGCCATTCTCGCCGCCCAGCACAAGGACACCACACAGATGGCCGAGGTTGAAAAAGATTTCACCGATCACTCCACCGACATCCGTTCGCGAATGGACGAAAACCGGCGCCGCGATCTGGGAACTGCCGTGAAGGAAAAACTCCAGTCCATCGCCGAACCCCTCGACCAATACGTCAAAATCACCGGGGAGACCATCAGTCTTGCCCGCAAGAATCTGCCGGCCGCCGAGGCAAATTTTACCGCCCTGCAAAAATCCTTTCACGAAATGGAAGACGCCATGGCCGCGCTCAGCGGGTCCATTGAGGCCGAAGCCAAGCTCACCAACGCGGCGGGCAATCAGAATTTCAGCTCATTCATCTGGATGGTCACAATCACTTCCGGCCTCAGCCTTATTGTGCTCGTGACTCTCTCCTGGTTCATCGCCCGCAGCATCCCGCGCCCTTTTGCCATCGTGATCCAACAATTGAGCGATGCCGCCAAAGCCAACGCTTCATCCTCCCAGCTTATTTCGCAAAGCAGCAGCACCCTCGCCGCCGGCGCGTCGGAGCAGGCGGCTTCACTGCAGGAAACCAGCGCCTCACTTGAGGAAATCTCCAGCATGGCCAAGCGCAACGCGGACAGTGCCCGCCGCGCCAACGAACTCACCCGCCAAACCCGCACCGCCGCCGACGCCGGCACGCATGACGTCGAAGCCATGAACCAGGCGATGGACGCGATCAAAGCCTCCAGCGACGGGATCGCGAAAATCATCAAGACCATCGACGAGATCGCTTTTCAAACCAACATTCTCGCCCTCAACGCCGCCGTCGAAGCCGCCCGCGCGGGTGAAGCCGGCGCCGGTTTTGCCGTCGTCGCCGAAGAAGTGCGGGCTCTGGCCCAACGCAGCGCCACCGCCGCCAAGGAGACCGCCGAGAAAATCGACGACTCCGTCAGCAAGAGCCGCCACGGCGCCGAGGTTTGCGCCAAAGTCGCCACCGGATTGAAGGAAATTGCCACCAAATCACGCCAAGTGGACGAACTGGTCGGCGAAATCGCCACCGCCTCGACCGAACAGACCCAGGGTATTGAACAGGTTAATCTGGCCGTCAGCCAGATGGACAAGGTTGTGCAGGCCAGCGCCGCCAGCGCCGAAGAAGGAGCCAGCGTCGCCCAAGAGCTCATTGCGCAGTCCACCGCTTTGGAGCAAAACGTGCTGGACCTAAGCCACCTGGTTGGCGGCCAATCAACCCGCGCCGAACGATTCACCGAGCATTCACCACAGGTTGAAACGACTCACAAATCGGAAAGCCGAACTCCCAGCCTAGTCGCCTAGATCCTTCGCTCCAGTCTATAACTCTCTCCAAGAGCGCGTACCGGCGCTCTTTTTTTACGTCTGGAGGTCAACGGGAGGCGGCGTCGGGCGAGTACTTTGGTTATGACAAACCTATTTAGAATAATTCTAAATCCATGTTGCAATCTGGTCTTATTCTAATTCGTTTTGACCCAACCGTCCCATGAACTCTACCGCCAAAAATTGTGCAGCCCTCACCGAGAGGCTCACCGCCAGTGGCCTCCGGCCTACCCCCCAGCGCGAGGTGGTTTTTAAAGTCATTCTGGAAAAGCG